>NZ_JBFTSN010000104.1:0-17696 GCF_056400045.1 Paenibacillus sp. 01L418 | reverse complement strand
TTCGTATTACGCAGCAGCTTCCCGCTTTTCATATCGATGACAAATATCTCGTACCTGCTGCGCTCATTGTCGTAATCATATGTACTGACGAGCAAATGAATCTCTTCATCTACCTTTTGAACATCCACTAAATTCATATAATTATTGCTGAAATTGTTCACTCTTGTCGTTTTCACAGCTTTCGGCAGCTCATAAGTCACTTTAAGTTTCGATACTTTGTCTGTTGATTCTTCAAGCAGCTGCAGCTGAAATACCGCAATTGCGGCTTCTGAGCCCTTTTTTTCTGCTTTAACTTCTGCATAGACAATCCACTCCTCGTCTCTGTAAAAGCCTTGTGCATTAAGTTTACCCCGCATAAATGACTTATGATCTTTTATCATTTGCTTAATGTCAGGCTGCTTATAGAACCATGAGTCTCCGCTAAGCACATTTTTACGCATATTTTCGTTCGACCTGTAATATTCGCTTCCTTTGAAATTAATATTTAGAGCTTCGGAGCGTCTCTCTAAATATTGAGAGCCTGATAATTCGATAACAGCGCCTTCCTTGGCATCGCCTTGTATCGTTTCCAGCTTATAATCAGGCAAGAAATCTAATCTGCCATATGAATAATAAGTGGCTATTCCGCTTACAACGAGCACAACCATTAAGATCGATAACCAATAACGTCTCATGAACATTCTCCTTACACCGTAATCTTTTTGGCCATCAGCCGCATGCCGAGCCACACCGAAATGCCGAGCACAAGAATGCACAGGGTTAGCCCAAGCGCAAATATTTCATAGGGATACAAATAACTATAGTACTGATCCATATACAAAAATAAAAATGGAGCTGCCACAACGAACACACAACCGGCCAAATAAAGCACGCCATATAAAATGCCTAAACGGCGATAGCTTCGCTCCAGCAAAATGGCAGTAAACACAGCGACTACAACGATGGCTCCAAAGCCGTATAAATAAACAAACTGTTCAAACTGCTGCGGAATAAGCCATACAAGTGCTTGATTGCTGATGATCGCTTCAACGATATGGGAGTCTATTCGCTGATCAGCCGGAACGATGAGGTTGAATACGATATGCTGAATCGGGAGCAATAGTAATTGTAACGAAATAAACGCAAGAACGAACAGGAGAAATGCCGATATTTTGGCTAAATAAAGATTCCTTCTAGCCGTTGGCAGCATAAGCAATCGATATACAAAAGTAGAACGGCCAAACCAATCACGGTACCAGATAACAAAAACATATAAGGCAAGTACACCTATACTAAGGAACATCGGCAAAATATAACCCATCTGCGAGCTGAAAATGGCCCATTCAAACGATAAATATTGAGGAGAAAAACCACCCAGGAGACTTTTGTCTACGGTCTCTAACAACAGCTTTTCTCGAAATGACAATTCTTTGGTCGTCGCCCAAATGAGCGAAGCAAATTGGGTAATCGCAACAATTGCCATTAGAATAGCGAGCACCCAGCGGAAACGATGTACTTCCATATGAACAAGCTTCAAATAACGGTTCATCCTCGGTACACCTCTCTCATCACATCAATGACTGATTTCCCTTGCTCGCTGCGCATTTCTTCGCAGTAGAACGATTTGTTTATTTTACCGTTCTGCAATAAAATAGCTTTATCAATGAGCTGCTCCATCTCTCCGATTTCATGCGTTGTGAGCAAAACGCCACGCCCCTCAATCAATTCACTCGTAAACACGTCCACTATCGTTTCTCTGCTGAACAAGTCAATGCCGGAAAACGGTTCGTCCATTAAGATATAATCAGCATCTTGTCCCAATCCCAGCATGAGATTGAATTTAGCGGCAGTTCCTTTCGACAGGTTCCCGATTTTTTCCGGATACTCCAGCTTAAAAAACTGCATGAGCTCACTTGCGCGTTTTGGATTCCAGCTTTCATAAAAGTCAGCCATAAACCTGATCGCTTCGGATATTTTCATGCTGGTTGGCATCGTCAAATGATCGGGCACGAACGCTATTTTCTCATACAAGCTTGGACTTAAAAGTTGTTCATCAATAAGGATCGAGCCTGCCGATATTGGAGTCAGTCCCATGATTGCCTTCAGAATCGTTGACTTACCGGCTCCATTCACGCCGATAAGGCAAGCGATTTCTCCCTTTTGCACGGTAAAAGAAACGCCATTCAGAACATCGCGGCGTCGATACCGCTTATGCATGTCTTTTACCTCAATCATGCTCCGGCTCACCTTCCTCATATTTGTTTTTAACCAGCTGCAGCAGCTCTTCGATAGGTACATCAATTTTGCGCACCGACGCCACAAAAGCACCTACCGCCTCGCCAATGAGCTCCGATCTTATTTGATTCAGCAGTTCTTTATCATTCGTAATTCGGCTAGGTGAGTTTCCTTCCGTAATAATCAATTGCTGCTCCTCCATTTCCTTATACGCTTTCTGTACCGTATTGGGATTAATTTTCATAAGCGTGCCCAGCTCCCTTCTCGAGGGAGTTTCCTGGCCAGCGGCAAGCTTGCCCGTTGMGATTCGTTCTTTAAAATGACGGACCACCTGCAAATAAACAGGGTCCCGATTATTGAACGCAACTTCCGTCCAGCCTTCAATCGTGTTCATAGTCATACCTCACATTCATCGCAAATGTGTATTACGCGCATAATACACTTCATAAGCGTATTATGCATGTAATACACTTGGAAGTCAATGGGAAATTATCCAGCAGCTCTAGATCAGAATCAAAAAAAAAAGCGGTGCAGGAAATATTCCTGCACCGCTTTTTTTATGTTTTTGTAACCTTAATCACACTAAGCCTCTGCTGCTGCATCCAAATATTTGGTTAGGACGACTTCCGTTCCATTCTCCAATGGATGAACCTCTACCTCGTCCATCAGCGCCTGCATTAAATAAATGCCTAGGCCTCCGACCCGAAGCCCGCTAACGTCGGCTTCAGGGAGCGGAGCTGCTTTATCGAGTGCATCCGATAAAGGGAAAGCTGATCCACTGTTCTTTACTTTGATCGTTAATCCCGTTTCAGTTGGTTCAAAGGAAACGTCGATAACCTCTTGCTCGGAGTTCTGAACGCCATGAATAACTGCGTTGTTGCAGGCTTCAGAAACAGCCACCTTCATATCTTCCATTTCTTCATATGCATAACTCATCTTTGAGGCAATTCCGAATAGACAGATTCTGACCAGATCGATATAGTCCGCATGGGCCGGTATTTGTAAACGAATGGCATTCATGCTTGGGCCTCTGTCCCTTCTATTAAATATCTGGAAATGCCTGTGATGTCAAACAGACGCTTAACCGCGGAAGGAATATCCCGCACGAAAAACGGTGCTTTTAGCTCATCACGAAGTTTTAGCACCGAAACGATAATGCCGATTCCGGTACTGTCGATATATTTTAAATGTTTAAGATTTAGAATCAATGCTTTATCTTCGCGGTTCATAACCGGCTCCAGAGCTGCCCGCAGCTGCGGCACTACAGATAAGTCCAACTCTCCGCTTACATGAAGAATAATTTGATTTTGTGTCTCTTCTTGCTTGACTTGAAATTGCTCAGCTTTCATTCCATTCACTCCGCTCACTTTTGTTTAATAAATAGTATCAAGATCCTTCTCCTTGTACAAGCTGTACAAGCGATTTATTACATAGAGAAGCTGTGGAAGTAATGAATGGACGTCAGCTTCTGCGTATCCGCATCAATGAAAAGCTTTAATAAGGCTTCATCTCGCTCGAATACGATACCGTCCTCCGTCACATAATCGGGTTCCCCTAACGCATCCTTTACAGCATCTACTGTCGCTGCAACTTCACTTCCATCAATCAGCAGCGTTTTGGTATTCTCCGCCATTTCAACAGATTGTATGAACTCACCACTAAAGATGACATTCATATTCGGGTATTCATAGGTGATCAGATCGGTTAAATCCGGGTCCGCCGTTTTGCTTTTTGGTTTACCCAGCTTCTGAATCACAAGGCTTGGATCATCATAAAGCGTGATGCCGTTAACCGTTTGAAGCGTAAATTTTGGTTTTTTTGCCTTCACAACCGGTGTTGATTCTGCTGCATAGGTAACTTCCGTTACAGTAGAGGGAGATGCAGAAGCGATTACAATTTCATGAGTTGCTTCCTCAGCCTTTATCGCCTTCACTGGGCTTGAAGCCGTCACTGGCGAATATGTTGCGGTGACCTGTCCAATATCTCCCGTGTATGCGAATATACCTCCGATTAAACAACCAATAAGAATAAACGTCCTCATAATTATCTCCCTCCTATGCGGGATTGTCGAGCTTCCTTTTGCTTATACTTACATATAAACCGTTCGGATTGCTTTGAAACAGGTTAAACATTTATTTTTAAAATATAATGATATCTCCAAGCCGGAAATTTATTTGGTTTCAATCATGACTAAGCATATATCGTCCTTCTGGCTGACACTCGCATGCTCCGATAAAAACGCACTGACCATTTCCGCATGCTCACTCGCATCTTTTTTCACTAGCTGTTCGACAAGCATATTAAGCTTATCCTCTTCTTTATCTCCAAGAGATTCACTTAATCCATCCGTATAAAGAACGATCTTCATATGATCCTCGTAAGAGATGCTGCCCTTTTGGATGTCGATATTTTCAAACAACCCAATCGCACAGCAGCCTGCAGTCAACAAGGTTGTCTCATCGCCAATTAGCACTTTTCCCGGAGGATGTCCGGCATTTACATATTCAATGACCCGCTTATTCGTATCCAGCACTAAATAAATGGCGGTAAAATAATAATTAAGCAGTTCTTCCTTCTTATACAGCTGGTTCATGTACCGATTCAGCTCGCGCATAACAAGACTTGGATCGGTAATATGCGTAATTGTATCCTTAAGAACCGAGGAGATATACATGCAAACCAGTGAAGAAGAAATGCCATGTCCCATCATATCCAGCAAAATAACGCCGTAACGATTCTCATCAATCGGATACCATGCGTAAAAATCGCCCGCAAGCTCCGAAGAAGGCTGATATACAGCGCTTATCGCCACATGATCATCGTTGATCGGCTGGCTTAATACATTTCTTTGCACCTTTTTGGCTAGCTCCAGCTTTGCTTTAATCTGCCTGTCTCTTTCTTTGTGCCAATCAATTTCTCGCTTGAGCCTTAAAGCAGATCGAATCCTTGCGAGCAGCTCCATCTTGTTGATCGGCTTCATCACGTAATCACTGGCACCGGCATCAAGCGCTTCCGCCATCTTGCTGGAATCGCCAAGCGCAGTAACAAAAATGATCGGAACATCCTTATAGCGCTCCACCTGCAATATTCGTTTGCAAGCTTCTAAGCCATCAATCTCCGGCATCATCATATCCATCAAAATCAAATCTACGTTTGATTCAGTCGATAGCGTACAATCAATGTCCAGCATCGTATAAAGCTCTTTTGCCGAGGACGCGATTTTCAAATTTTTATAACCTTCTTTATTTAAAATAGCTTTAATAATAATCTGGTTAGTAGCATTATCATCTACAATTATAATACTCATATGCAGGCTCCTTTAGCTCCAATAACTACTACTTATATTCTGAGCGTAAGCGGTAGTAGAGTCAAATTTTTATAAGTAAAATTACCAAGCAGCATATTAACTTATAAGCTTACTTATAAAATTGAAACTTAGCTTTCTAATAAAGGGCCTACCCTCGCGGATAGGCCCTGATTGAATTCTTGGTAGTTGTGGAGTCGGATGTTAACCCATGTATTGAGGGTAGTAGTATACGGCAGGGTCAAATTCTTCACCTGTATATTCTTTACCGCCCCATGCGATGACCAAGATTTTATCCTGATCCATCTCGCGCTCAAGACGCTGTGACTCTTGCTCCGAAATACCAAGTGATCTCATCTTCGCCCGCAGCTCATCTCCGGTCGAACGGAAAATGTTTGCGATCGCCGATCCTAGACCTTCCTCGGAAATGCCGATTTTCTCAGCGTCCGTGTTGTCAGCAATACGATTTGTCCGGTCCTTGTCATGCGTCAGTACAAAAATTTTGTCCTTCGCATAACCTTCCGTTTGAAATTTATAAACCTGCTCTTGCACCTCGACAGCGTTGTTTACCGTGTGTACCTTCGTATTGGATAAGTGATTCATAATAAATTCCTCCTCCGTTTTTGTTTGGAATCGTTTTGTTTAGATTAGTGTTGTTTTACTTTGTTAGATGAAGTTAACTGACTCGTCTTCTACCAACGATGAGAGAAACAATAAAGAGAATAACGAATACGACGAATAATATTTTTGCTATCCCGGCTAATGCGGAGGCAATGCCTAGAAATCCGAAAATGCCTGCGACAATGGCAAAAATGAAAAATAATAATGCCCATCCTAACATCGGAATCATCCTTCCTTTGAAGCTGTTTTTGTTGATTGGTTAATTTGTTAACTTGTCATGTTATTAACCAGCCTATTGACCTTTGAAACAACCCATTCTCAGACTTCCGTATTGAAAATAGGGCTATTAATGAAGAAATAAATAATCCGTTTTTTCAAATGTTTCAGAAGCTCTGGAATAGGTTAAGAGACTACACCAAAACAAATCGATAATAGAAAAGGCTGGTGATGATCGATGGAAAAGCAGCGTATACACGTTAATGGCATCGATTTAGTCTATGAAGAATGTGGCAGTAGTAAAGGAGACGTCATTGTATTGCTCCACGGCTTTTGCGGCTCATCTCAATACTGGCAAAAAATCTGTCCTGTATTAGGTGATCAATATCGCGTCATCATCCCTGATCTCCGCGGTCACGGCGGTTCATCTGCTCCTGAGGGCCCGTATACAATGGAGACTATGGCCGAGGATATTGCAGCACTTTTGGAAGCACTTGCAATTGAGAAGGTTGTTATGTTCGGTCATTCCTTGGGCGGTTATGTAACAGCTGCCTTTGCAGAAAAATATCCGGACAAGCTCGCAGGTTTTGCCCTTATCCATTCGACTGTGCTTCCCGACTCCGAGGTAACAAAGGAGAAACGTGATACAGATATTGAAGCGATTCACGAAAAAGGCATTTCAAAATACTTGTACAGTATCATTCCTAATCTATTTACCGATGATAAAGTCGGAGAAATGCGCGACGAGGTCAATCAGCTAATTGGAGTAGGTCAGGAGATGGAGGCACACGCTGCTATCGCTACATTAGAGGGGATGAAGATGCGTCCCGACCGCAGCCATGTGCTGGCAGAAGCCAAATACCCTATTTTGCTAGTAGCAGGCGCAGAGGATGGTGTCATTAAACCTAATGATACGTTCACGGTTACGAGTCTGGATCAACCAGAAACGACGTTCAAATACCCTCATATTCTGGAGACTACTTTTGAAAATGTCGGACATATGAGTCTTATGGAAGTATCCGATCAGCTAGCGAGAGTGATGTCGACGTATTTGAAAACGCTATTAGAGCGTGAGAAAACGAGAACTGAAGCAAAAACGGAAAATGCCGCAAGCAGCTAAGTTATCTTTTTTCACTACAAACTGTTTCATATCATGCTGAGCGGGGTAAATAAGAATAAGCAGGTAACCCCCTATCTACCTGCTACAAAATAACTGGAGGTGCTAGTTACTATGAGTAGTACGAATACTTCTTATCGAACGGGAGAAATTGTTAAGCATGCTGGGAACTACATTTCAGAGTCAGGCAAGAAAGATAAGCTCCAAAAGGGAGAAAAATTCCCTGCTTGTCCTATTAGCGGTAATGAAACAACTTGGAGTAATGCCGATTAGCGCAAAATAAACGTATGGAACCATATTGAAGGGCTGTCTCAGAAGTAGATCTTCTACTTTTGGGGCAGCCCTTCTAGCATTTTAAATTTACGCTTACGCACTTGTATACTTGTATGGTAGTATGGTAGTGTGAAGATGAAAGGAATGAGCCGATGGATTATCAAGTACGTCAACAGCCCCTATCCACTAGAGACTCCGTTTATATGCAGCTAAGAGAACAGATTTTGAAGCTGGAACTGCCGCCTGGAACAGCTCTTTCAGAGAATGAGACTTCCATTTTGTTCAAGGTCAGCCGTACTCCCGTTAGGGAAAGCTTCCTTAGACTCGCTCAAGAGGGTCTTGTTCAAGTGCTTCCACAGCGGGGAACACTCGTTTCATTAATCGACACTGCACTCGTAGAGGAAGCAAGATTTATGCGAGAGCATCTAGAGAGGGCTGTCATTCGGTTAGCGTGCAGCCATTTTCCTGCGCCCTACCTTCTCAAGCTTCAGAACAACCTTCACCTTCAGCAGGAAAGCATTCACAACAAAGATAACCAAAGTATGTTTTCGCTTGACGAAGCTTTTCATCGCATCTTATTTGAAGGCTGCAGCAAGAGCAACACCTGGTCGAATATGCAGCAAATGAATGGGCATCTCAATCGAAGCCGTATGCTGCGTCTGGTGGATGATCTCCACTGGGAAAATCTTTATGCGCAGCATCGCATGATGGCAGAAGCTGTAGAAGCTCAAGATGCGGATACTGCTGATCGGCTCATGACGGAGCATCTTACTCAGAACATATCCGATCAGGCCGTGCTTAAGGAAAAGTATCCTCATTACTACAAATAAAACGGGAGGATTGATACGCATGAAAATGACTTTTAGATGGTTTGGAGAAGGCAACGATACGGTTCCCCTTAGCTATATTAAACAAATTCCCGGTACAGACGGTATCGTCTGGTCGCTTCATGATGTTGCGGCAGGAGAGGAATGGCCGCTGGAGCGAATTTTGGAGGTAAAGCAGCAAGCAGAGCAATACGGTTTGCATATCGATGTCGTCGAAAGCGTTAACGTACACGAGGACATTAAGCTTGGTTTGCCGTCGCGTGATTTATACATAGACAATTATAAGAAAACAATTGAGAAGCTAGGCAGCGTTGGCGTTAAAGTTATTTGCTATAACTTCATGCCCATCTTCGATTGGCTGCGCACCGACTTGCACAAGCCGATGGGCAATGGTGCAACCGCTTTATTTTATGAAAATAGCCGAATAGCTGATGCCGATCCATTCCAATTTGTTGAAGAAATTAACGCGAACTCAGCGCTAACTATGCCGGGTTGGGAGCCTGAGCGGCTTCAGCATTTGACGAAGCTGTTTGAGGCTTATCAAGGCGTGACCGAAGAGCATCTATGGGAAAATCTTCGTTACTTCTTAAATGAAATTATACCTGTGGCAGCACGCAACGGCATTCGAATGGCCATTCATCCGGATGATCCGCCATGGTCTGTGTTCGGATTGCCGCGCATTATGACAGGACAGGAAAACTTCAGAACTTTCCTTAAGCTTTATGATAGTCCGTTTAACGGAATCACGCTTTGCAGCGGCTCGCTCGGCGCAAATCCTAGCAATGATATTATTTCTATGATTCATGAGTTTGCAGATCGTATCCCATTCGCCCATATCCGCAACGTCCGCGTGTATGAGAACGGAGACTTTATCGAGACGTCTCACCGTACAGAAGATGGAACCGTTGATATCGCCGGCATTGTGAGAGCTTATCACGAGGTGGGCTACACAGGATATGCAAGGCCTGATCATGGTCGTCATATTTTTGATGAGCAGTGCAGACCGGGATATGGCCTATACGATCGCGCGCTCGGCATTATGTATTTATGGGGGCTTTGGGACGCGTATCGGCTTGCAGCCGCTTCGACTGCAGGTTTGGAGGGCAAATCATGACACAGCTGCCTAAGCATGAGTCATTTGAAGGCAAGGTCGCTGTCATCACTGGCGGTGCTGGCGTACTATGCCGAGTCATGGCGCTTGAGCTTGCTAGACAAGGCGCCAAAATCGCTATTCTCAATCGTACCGCTGAGAAAGGGATTGCCGTAGCTGAGGAGATACAGGCTGCTGGCGGGATCGCCATCGCTGTCGCATGTGACGTCACCAACGCTGAAAGCACAAAAGCAGCAGCAGCGGCTGTGCTCGATAAGCTTGGTCCATGCGATATATTAATTAATGGTGCAGGCGGCAATCATCCTAGCGCGAATACGACGAACGAGACCTTTAAGCCAGAGCATCTTCACGCAGAAAATACAACGACGCTGTTTAATTTGAGCATTGAAGGATTCCGCAGCGTCATGGATCTCAACTTTATCGGCACACTTATTCCAACGCAAATCTTTACAGAGCAAATGCTTGGCCGTCAGGGCGCAACGATCATAAATATTTCATCGATGAGCGCTCCATCGCCGATGACCAAGGTACCCGCCTATAGTGCAGCCAAAGCAGCTATCGTCAATTTCACGCAGTGGCTGGCCGTTCATCTAGCTGAATCCGGCATTCGAGTTAACGCTATTGCTCCTGGGTTTTTCCTGACTGAGCAAAACAGAAAGCTGCTATTGGACGAGGATGGTCATTTAACCGAACGCTCGGGCAAAATTATTTCCCATACTCCGATGCGCCGTTTCGGCAAACCCGAAGATTTGCTGGGCACTCTATTATGGCTCGCTGACGAGACAACGGCAGGTTTTGTCACTGGTACAACGATTCCAGTTGATGGCGGTTTTTTAGCGTATTCAGGTGTTTAGTTTTTCATAAAAAAATAGCAGGCTGCCTAATGGACTTATCGTCTGGGGCAGCCTGTTAATCTTTCTCCATACATTTGCTTAGAAAATTCAGCTTAATCAAGGGTATATTCAAGCGCTGGCATAAGCAAGGTCAAAAGCTGCTGCTGCTGTAAAATCCAGCTCCGTAAGGCCGCCATCATGCCATGTCGTCATTCGGAGCGTTACCATTTTATAATCGATAGCTATGAATGGATGGTGGTTCAGACGCTCGGATGCTTGCGCTACCTCGTTTACGAAAGCGATAGCGCTTGGAAAAGATTTAAAGCGATATTTTTTGATTATCCATTTACCATCCTCCCGCTTCCATCCTTCACATGCCGCCAAGCTTTTTTCGATTTCGGGCTCCGTTAGCTTCATACATTCCCCACCTTCGTTTCATTATGGCCTTACTCCTTTGTAAGGCCTATCTTATTTCATCATGTTATAGCAAGGAAAAGGATTGAACAAGTTTGGCCACACGAATTAATGAACATATTGCACTTGCGAACCCCTGCTATTAATTTGAGAGAGCTGCAGCAAGAAAAACGCCGCCCAGGGAGCTGGACAGCGTTATTTATTAAGGCTTATGCTGTTAATTGGATGAACAATACTTGTGCCCCTTAACACTACAGCTTTGGGCAGTTGGTGCAGTATTCTTTGTCGCTTGTGACCTCATAATAGAAGCAGCAGGTTTTGCGAACCCGCATAGGTGTATTAGAAACGGATGAGCAGGTCGGTTCGATATAAAAGCGGCTTAGCGGATTTTGTTTTTCCCCAAATAAAGCACCAGGAGCCTGATGAATCACATACTGAAAGTCTGCTCGGGCTCGGGATTGCTCTTGCTGTTCACCCGTTAATCCGATTCGTTTCTCGTAGAGCGAGAATATACGAACCGCAACATTTTCCCATAATATCGGTTTTGGCACGTTCGCTGCTCTAGACATGACCGCAACTAATTTTCCTAAATTCTCAGCAAAAAGAGCTTGCATAACTGTATTGCGCCAAACATGCCGCTCGCTGGCTTCAGGCATTGCAGCATCACTATCGGCAAGACTGACATGCTCCAGCCAAGAGTGGCCCGGTGACGATCCAAGAATACAATTACTTGCAGATAAATTCAGTCCCTTGTTGTAAACTGTCATGGCGTACAGCAGCGGTGCTGTAGTTAAGAAGGCATACCTTTTAAAAAACTGCGATGCTGTGACCATCCTCGATGGGGAGTGTAGAATGACGGTCAGCCTGTCCAAATAGTCGGAGCACATCTCCATGTCGAGCAAATCCAAAGCCCTCACCGATCCGACGGAGCGGGTTCCATCATATTCACACAAGCCAAAATGTTGGCTCAAATAATCCCTCTCATTCTGCGCGAGCTGCGACTGCTTGTTCATACACAATCCCCCTCTGGCATTTTCGTTCAAAAAGGTTTTAATTGAGCGCCTCCGCGATCTGATCAACAATCAAATTGATGGCAATCGGTCCATAATAACCAATCCACTGCGCTGTGTTTTCCTCATATACCCGATTTTCCTTAACCGCACTCATGCTTTTCCAGATCGATGTGTTCTGAAATTCAGTCGTTAGCTCCAAATTCGTTTCATCCTGAAGTAAAAATAAATGATCGGCAGCCAGCTCTGGGATAACTTCAAGAGAAATCATCATGCTTGAATCCTTGCTGTTAACTGCCATTTTAGGTGGAGTCAGACCTAGATCGTCATACAAAATCTGTGAAGTTCGATGGGATGTCGTTTGGAGACGAATCATTTCATCTCTAGGCCTAATCAAGGCAACCGTTTGTCCCTTCATTTTATCTGCCAATGCTGCTTTCAGATCGCTTATCTTTTGCTTGTAACCATCAACCAGCGCCTGCGCCTCTTGCGGCTTATTCAAGATTTGCCCAAATTTCAAAAGTACGGTCCGCCAGTCCTCATTGCGCTCTAGTGTGATCGTCGGTGCGATTTTAAGTAAATCTTCGTAAATATCATCATGGAATTCTGTTGCAATGATGAGATCCGGCTCTATCGCAATGATTCCTTCCAAATTCGGTTCTACATACGTCCCAAGTAACGGGATATTGCCCATCTTATCGCCCAGATAGGGAGGAAGTCCGTTGTCGGTTTCGGCTATTACGCTGCCCGCCGGCTGAAAGCCCAGCGCCAGCATTTGATCCGCGTACTGGACGTCCAACACGACAATTTTCTTAGGTACGCTCTCGAGTGTTAATTCACCCTTCAAATGTTTGATCGTGACTGGTGCTGCAAGGGCCGGTTCTGTTACGGAGCCGCTGTTAGCGGACTCACCATTTTGGGCTTGAGGCTGATTTGTCGTTCCTCCCCCAGCATTGCTGCTGCCATTGTTTGAACTGTCTGAGCATGCGCCCAGAATCATAACCAAACTTACTAACAGGCTAATGGTCCAAATCCATTTGATTTTTGAATACATATGTATAATCTCTCCCCTTTTTCTTGTTGAGAATGACAATCATCTTCACTTACAACACTATAACGACTCCCTCTGTTATCTTCAATGGATATTTGCGCCACTGCCCATGGATTGTGGCGACAAAAAAACACCGTTGCTCGAATACGTTGATTCGGATGCAACCGTGTTTATATAAGAAATGGAAATCGAAGCGCTAGTCATGCTTCACTATTTTAATTATTTGGCGTTTAAGAAAACCTCCGCCACTTGATCGACCACCTGGTTCATCGCGATTGGGCCGTAATAGGCAATCCATATGCTCGATTTGGCGTGGTAAACATGCTGCTGCTGCACGGCACGAAGGTTTTTCCATGTCGCAGTGGTCTGAAGCTCTTCCGACCAAGCTTTATATTTGTTGTCGGTCAATACGAAATAATGGTCAACATCCAGCTCCGGCAGCCCTTCCAAAGCTATTAAAGAGCTGGTCCTTTTGCGGTCAACCGCTAGCTTCGGCGGTTGAAGCCCCAGATCGCTGTATAGAATGGCTGCCGTACGATGAGCGCTTGTGTGCAGCCTAATGATATTATCCCGTGGACGAATCATCATAACTGACTGCCCATGCAGCTTGTTTGCCAGTGCCGATTTCAGCCCGCTTATTTTGTGCTTATACTGCTGTAAGACCTGCTCTGCCTCAAGCTTCTTGCCCGTTATTCGTCCGATGGTTCGCAAGGTTTCTCTCCAATCGCGATTTCGCTCTAGCATGATGGTCGGCGCAATATGCGTGAGGCTTCTATAAATATTCTGGTGGAACTCAGTGCAGATGATCAGATCGGGCTCTAAAGCACGCAAAGCTTCCAGATCGGGTTCAGCCATCGTTCCCAAGGACTGAATCGAACGCTGCTTGTCTATTAGATACTCAGGAACACTGCTATGATCTCCGTTTACGATGACGCTGCCCGCCGGCAGCTCACCTAGAGCCAGCATATGGTCCATAAACTGCGGGTCCAGCACAGCAATTTTCTGTGGCTGCCGCTGGAGCAGCAGCTCGCCTTTGAGATGAACAATCGTCCGCTGTGAGCGGCGAATAGCAGCATCCAGCGGATCTGATGCCGCCTTCTTTTCGCCACTTTCCAATTCCAGCTTAGCCACAATTACCGTGCCATTCTCCGAATCATCACCTCTGGCTTGATGCATCGTTTCTCGGTACATGCTTGGAGAAACGCCCGTATAACGCTTAAATAAACGGCTGAAATAATAGCTGTCCTCATAACCGACTGCTTCAGCAATATTTTTAAGCCCTAAATTCGTACGAGACAGCAGCTCCTTGGCCTTGTCTATACGAATCTGCATCAGGTAGTCAATCGGTCCAAGAGACAGCCGCTTATTGAACATCCGCTGCAATGTCCGAGAACTGCAATTCAATAATGCTGCAAGTGTGTCTGCTGTAATCGGTTCGGCATAGTGTGAATCCATATATCTAACAGCCTCAAGCACCACATCCGGAGAAGCCTGCTCCATCCGCCTGTGCTGCAGTTGCCCCATCAATTCGCAAATAAACTGATAAAATAATGATTTTACCTGCAGCTTCGCAATCGCTTCCGGCTGGTTCCACTCCTGCTCCATACGGGACAAGGACTGGAGCAGTGGAGCAGCATGACTCGCCGCAAAACCATATTGGATTTCAAATGGTTCCGTGCTAGCCAGCAATTGAAGTAAGTCTTGGCTGCATGGCAGCGGCAGAGTGGCTTTATACTGAATCATATAATATTCTAAATGGTCGGTGATATCACAAATTGTAACAACTGCGCCTTTGCCGGCGTGGCATACATACCCACTCTCCAATTGATGCCCAGCCCCGTCCAGAAGGAGCCGAGCACGGCCATTTATCGCGTATAATAGAGTACTCGACGTAAGCTGAGAGGTGTGTAAATTGCCGCCAATCGTAAGCTCGGCTCGCTGCACATCCCATATTTTCAGCGAAACAAGGTTCCACAGTATAAGGTGATTTTCCATATTCATAATATGATGTCAGCTCCTAAGTTTGTCGCCTCCGTACAATATGTGTGAATTATATCATGAACATCAGAATTTGAGATCAACCCAATCATTCAGACCATTCTTCATCCAGCAGTTATTATATAACGTAAATAGCCCGGCAGGTCGTAGAAGACCTACAGGGCTATTTTTCTTTGGATCATTATTCTACTTCGTTGGATGTCCGCAACTCATAGAGTTCGGGTACAGCACATTTAATCGTTGCAGCTATCGAAATCGCTACCTTAAGCGGCATGATTCGTTTGTTGTCGATATAGTCGCCGATCCTCTCGGGTCTCACCATCAGTGCATCTGCAAGCTGTGCCTGCGATAACCCGCGTTCGCTTAATCGCTGCTCCAGCAGGCAATCGCCCAATTCGTATTTCATCGTATTGCACCTCCATTTAACGGAACGCACGATACAAGTCTACCCAAGCAGCCAGCTCTATACCCTCTTAAGACTTTTCATTATCTCAACATAAAATGAAGAACCCTTATTGTAAAATCAATTAGCTATTCACTTTCTCTTTCGTATAGCGATTCGCCGGAATCTGTAAGCCGAGATTGCCGCGCAGCGTATCCGATTCATAATCAGTGCGATAAATGCCGCGCTCTTGGAGAATTGGAACAACCAGCTCAACAAAATCATTCAAGCCGCTTGGAATCGAAGAATGAATAATGAAGCCGTCTGCTGCTCCCTCTTCATGCCACTCCTCAATCAGATCTGCAATTTTCTCAGGCGTACCAATGAACTGCGGACGCGGAGTCGCGGATTGAAGCGCAACCTGGCGCAGCGTCAGATTTTTCTCTTTCGCTACTTTTTTAATTTTGTCCGTGCCGCTGCGGAAGCTGTTTTGACCGAGGTCACCAAGCTCTGGGAACTGCTCATCAAGCGGATATTGAGAGAAGTCATGATGCTCGAAGAAACGCCCTAAATAGTTCAAAGCATTCTCGATCGTCACTAACTCTGCCAGCTCTTGGTACTTGCGCTCAGCTTCCTCTTCCGTGCGTCCAATAATCGGACCAATGCCAGGAAGAATAACGATATCATCCACCGAACGGCCTTCAGCCACCGTACGATCCTTCACGTCTTTATAAAATGCTTTGGCATCTTCGATATTGTCATGGCCTGTGAATACCGCATCTGCTGCTTTGCCAGCCAGCTTCTTGCCGCTCTCAGAAGAGCCTGCTTGAAAAATAACCGGATGCCCTTGCTTCGAGCGAGCAATATTAAGCGGACCTTGAACGGAGAAATACTCGCCTTTATGATCTAGACGGTGCAGCTTAGACGGATCAAAAAACACACCTGACTCTTTGTCTCTGACGAAAGCATCGTCCTCCCAAGAATCCCACAAGCCGCGTGTCACTTCCAAATACTCTTCGGCAATTTTGTAGCGCTCATCATGTGTCGGATGATCCGTTTTGCTGAAATTACTTGCCGAGCCCTCAAGCGGAGATGTAACGACATTCCATCCAGCACGACCGCCGCTAATATGATCTAAAGAACCAAATTGTCTTGCAACCGTAAACGGCTCACTATATGAGCTCGATAATGTGCCAACCAATCCAATTTTGGACGTAACAGCTGCCAGCGCGGACAAAATCGTAATCGGCTCAAAGCGATTTAAAAAATGCGGAATCGATTTTTCATTTATATATAGACCGTCAGCGATAAATACAAGATCGAACTTACCCGCTTCAGCAGTCTGTGCCTGCTCCGTATAAAATTTAAAGTTCACGCTCGCATCAGCCGGCACTTCCGGATGCCGCCATGCCGAGATATTGCCTCCCACACCATGAATCAATGCGCCAAACTTAAGTTGCTTGCGGTTCGCCATAATAAACAGCCTCCTAATGAACATAGTATGATTGATCTTTTGACAGCAAAAGCAGCAGTCCTGCTAAGTTACCTGCAATAATGATGCTTCCTTTAATTGAAGCCGGTAGCTCTTAACGAGCGTTTCCCCGTTCATTAAATCCTTATCGAATGCGCGCTCGAAGCCGAGGCGCTCGTACAGCCTTACAGCTGAATCCATCATGTCTGAAGTATGAAGATGCAGCGTCTCCGCTCCCCATTCCTTTGCAAGCTTTGCACTGGCACGGATAAGCTCCGTCGCTACGCCGAAGCCGCGTGCTGCCTGTGATACAGCGAGCAGGCGAATAATCGGTGAATGAATTTGAAGCTCCGGCCGTCCATAGGCCGCTTCAGAGGAATCAAACAAGAACACACTTCCAACGATCTTCCCGCCCAGCACCGCGACTAAACGCGCCTTCGTTGCTGCTCCTTCAACAGATTCCAGTATGCTTTCTTTATATTGATTCCATGCCGCTTCAGACAGCACTTGCTCATATTGGCCATAAGCATCAATAAGTACTTCCCGTGTAGCATCTAGATCCTCAAGCTCAGCATTACGAATAATGACAGCTGTATCAGACATGCTTCTTCACCTGCTCTCCCTTTATATGATCACAATGGCTATACCTTAAAAAATGGCATTAATCTAATTGCGAGAGTCCAGCTCTCCCTGCTTGATTCGACGAATTTGACCTAAGTGACCTTGCACGTGCTTCACAAATGCCGGTACGATCACAGCTATTGATACGGGCTCACCTTTAAAGTTAATGCCGGTCTTGCTCCATTCTTCCTCAGTCAAACGATTAAACAACAGGCTGTTATATTGAACAAGTG
>NZ_JBFTSN010000103.1:0-17714 GCF_056400045.1 Paenibacillus sp. 01L418 | reverse complement strand
CGTCCATGGGACACTACCCCCTCAAGATAGCGTGTCTGCCGTTCCACCACTACCGCACATTTATAAGTCGAACGTTCATCGCTCGCATCTTCTTAATCAAGAAAATGGTGAGCCATGAAGGACTCGAACCTTCGACACCCTGATTAAAAGTCAGGTGCTCTACCAACTGAGCTAATGGCTCTCGCTGTAATTGTAAACGAGCTCCGAAGAGCTAGTACATTTTTTTGTGTGAATAATTGGTGACCCGTAGGGGACTCGAACCCCTGTTACCTCCGTGAAAGGGAGGTGTCTTAACCACTTGACCAACGGGCCATACAGAACACTTCAAATGAGATTTCCACGATGCTGCAACCACTGTGGCAAATAAAAAAGACCGGATGAACGGTCTTCCCGTTGCAAACACTTGTGAGAAAAATGTGGCGGAGAGAGAGGGATTCGAACCCTCGCACCACTTACGCAGTCTAACCCCTTAGCAGAGGGTCCCCTTGAGCCACTTGGGTATCTCTCCAAATCTGGCTCCCCGAACAGGACTCGAACCTGTGACAACTCGATTAACAGTCGAGTGCTCTACCAACTGAGCTATCAGGGAAAAGTAAAAGTGACAAGTAATAATATATCATGTACTACTTTGATTGTCAATCACTTTTAACACTAATTTTCCGCGACATTTTCCACAAGCGTATTTAGCAGGATCAATCTTCCTTTTGCGCAGATACTCCATCCCGCATTTGGTACAAACAAGCTTGTACCGAAATGGCTGCTGCTTACGCTCCGCGCGTTCAGGTAAGGACTGACAATAGCGTGAGCCGCCTACCTGAGCCAGCAGCTGTTTGAATTCAATATCACGATGCTGGTATCCCCGCTTCAATATATGCAAGTGATAATGGCAAAGCTCATGCTTAATAATTTTCTCGGTTTCTTCATGCCCGAAAGCCGAAAGCTGATGAGGACTGATCTCAATATTATGGGACCTTGTAAAGTAGCGTCCTCCTGTTGCTTTAAGTCGGCTGTTGAATGTAGCTTGATGTAAAAACGGACGATTAAAAAAGGTTATCGAAATATGCTCAACCCATTGCTGCAGCGCCTCATTATTCATTCATTATTCTCCCCCAACTACTTGAATTTTAAAGCTGGCATAGGCTACACTGTCAAGTAGGAATTATTAAATGTGCAGAAAATTTACAGTATATGTACGGTAACAAACTAAAGGGGAGATCAATAATTATTATGGCAACTATGCGCTACGTCCTATTGAAACAAAATGACATCATCCTTTTCGTGGAAATGCCTGAATCGCACGCTTATCAGCTAAGTGCGCTTAACCTCCGGCTTCATAAAGAAATTGACAAGCTAACGGCAGAGCATGTTCCAGTATTGCCTTATGCTGTAGCTGAGTGCAACGATGTTGAGCTTCACGACAATTCCATTAATATCGTCTCAGGCCTGGATTACATCAACAGCCTTGAGAAGGATTTTGCCGGCGTACAAGAGAAGTCCTATCCGCTTATTTCGCTTTTAACAGAAATTCGTGCTCTGCAAGCTCAGCTTGAACAGTGGTACGAAGAGTATGAAGAAGAACAGAGTATATAGGTAGGACCTGCACGGACACACGCCCTTCCCCATATTGTAGTATTACAACAAKTTAGGCCTGGGGAAGGAGAACGATAGGTATGCCACAGTGGCTGTGCAATCAAATGATGCGTGCATTTCAAAAGAAAGACCGCAGACAAATTAAGCTGCTTAATGACTGCTGGTATTTTTACCGCAACAAACAAGGTTCAAAGGAAGAAGGCACCGAAACCGAATTCACCGAATTTCAGTAAACGATCACTGCCCAACCACATAACCGTATAGGGCTGCTGCCATACTTTTAAGGGATTAGCTCGTTTAAACGGTGAAATAAAGCAGAATGTAATGGCGAACTCCTAATTACTTATCGTTAGAATAACAAAAGCGACCCCCACTATCTGAGGGTCGCTTTTTGTTATTGTTTKGTTATCGATAAATTAAAATTTGTTAAAAAATGTAACATCATCAACCGATAGACGAGTTGTTTCACGGCCTTCTACTGCTGCTTTGCCGATTGGAAGCATCAACGTCGGCAAATAACGATCCGAAATATTAAACAGTTCCATCACTTGATCACGGTTATATCCGCCCATAGGAACGGAATCATACCCTTTAGCACGAGCTGTCAGCATAAGCTGCATCGCCACTAGGCCTGTGTCAAATACAACGATTTCTTTCAAGCGCTCTGCTGGCAAAGCTGAGTACATTTTCGTAGAATTCGCAATAAAGTTGTTGCCCACTTCTTCAGTCATGAAACCTGCTTCAATCGCAGATCCATAAATTTTTTCGGACAACGTGTACATTTCCAAATCAGCTAGAACAATAACAATCGCTGATGCAGCAGCTACCTGCTTTTGGTTAAATGCGATGGGAAGCAGCTTTTGCTTCAGTTCAGGATCAGTTACAACGAGAAAACGCCAAGGCTGCATATTCGATGAAGATGGCGCTTTGATCGCAGTTGCAAGAATGTCTCTGATTTCTTCCTCAGAAATTACTGCACTGCTGTCGTATTCACGTACAGAACGACGGCTATTTAAAACATCAAAGAAAGTTGCATTCAATTGTTCATTCGTTTGARTTTCTTGTGAATTGCTTTGAGTTGTTGTCATATGGTTCCCTCCAAAGGAAATTTTTTTATCTGTGCAAGATTCTACTCAGTTAATCTCGCGAATATACTGTGCTTCGTACGGCACAGTTAATGAAAGATGAACTGTATCATTTATATACACAGTATAGGTCGTGTCGATACTTTTGTCAATCGACTAACTTTAGTAAATTTAATTACTTTTTAAGAAGAATTAGGCAATGTCTTTTGAGCAAGCTGCGCAATTGTAAACTGCTGCAGTGTTTCGATCGTATTCTGTTCAATCTCATTTGCAATATCCATGAATGCTGATTTCATATTCAATCCAGCATCATGCAGGCTGATTGTATCCAGCATGCCGCTGCAGAGAGGTTCTCCTACTTTGAGAGCAATGTACACCTCAGCGAGCGATATCGCCTCTGGAGGGCGTTTCAGCCTATAACCTCCATCACGACCTTCTCTTGTTTCAATTAATTGCCCAGCAGCCAGCTTAGCCAGCACTTTCCGCAATTGTGTTGCTTCCGAGTTCAAGCAGCCGGCAATAGCCGCACTTGGATAACATTCTGATTTGTGCGATAAAATAACGAGTGCCTGCAAAGCGAGTCCAAACCATTTTGAATGGGCTGATCCGCTTGCCTTTTCTGTCTTCATAGTCATCTCACTCCTTTTGTAGGGTAGTAGGCGATGCCCATGCACTTGTTAAATTATAAAGGGCTTGCCTCCTAACAGGCAAGCACTTTATATATGGAAACCGTTAGTTAGGCTTGCGCATCGTCAAGCTTACTCGGCCTTTTTTCGAATCGACACTAAGCACCCATACCGTAACCGTATCACCGACAGATACAACATCCATCGGACGTTTAACGAATTTATCGCTAAGCTGTGAAATATGAACGAGCCCATCATTTTTGATGCCGATATCGACAAACGCACCAAAATCGATGACATTCCGCACTGTCCCGTGAAGTTCCATTCCTGGAGCCAGATCCTCGATATTGAGTACATCAGTATGGAAAATCGGAGGAGGAAGCTCTTCACGCGGGTCGCGACCCGGACGAAGCAAGCTATCCATGATGTCCCGCAAAGTAGGTACGCCCACGCCAAGCGTTGGCGCGATACGATCTGCGTCTAGCTCGGCAAGCTTTGTTCTTAGCTCCTCTGAGCCTAACTGCTTAAGGCTAAGGCCCATCTCACTAAACAGCTTGTCTACAACCTCATAAGATTCCGGATGAATCGGCGTGCTGTCTAGAGGATTGACTGGTTCAGCAATTCTCAAGAAACCAATACATTGCTCATAAGATTTTGCGCCAAGACGCGGTACCTTCTGCAGCTGGTTTCGTTTAATGAAGCGTCCGTTTTCATCACGATATTTCACGATATTTTTAGCGATGGTAGCATTAATGCCCGCCACGTAGGATAACAAAGATGCTGATGCTGTGTTCACATCGACGCCAACATGGTTAACCGCTGATTCAACTACACCGCCAAGCGTCTCATCAAGGCGCTTCTGACTAACGTCATGCTGATATTGTCCAACTCCGATTGCTTTAGGCTCGATTTTAACGAGCTCTGCAAGCGGGTCCTGCAATCTGCGGGCAATCGACACTGCGCTGCGCTCTGCGACGTCTAGCGCCGGAAACTCCTCCTGAGCGAGCTTAGAGGCCGAATAAACGCTTGCGCCTGCTTCATTGACAATTATGTACTTAAGCTCAGCGCCGCCCGCTCCGGCCGCTTTGCGCTTGCCTATTAAGTCAGCAATAAATTGTTCCGTCTCACGAGAGGCTGTTCCATTGCCTATGACGATCAATTCTACTTTGTATTTATCAATTAAACCATTGATGAGCTTCTCAGCTTCAGCCACTTTGTTGTTCGGAGGAGTTGGATAAGATACCGCGACCTCCAGCAGCTTGCCAATATCATCAATGACTGCGAGTTTGCACCCGGTACGGAAAGCCGGATCAACTCCGAGCACGATATTGCCGCGAACGGGCGGTTGAAGCAGCAGATTGCGCAAGTTTTCAGAGAAAATGGAAATGGCATGCTCCTCTGCCTTTTCTGTCAGCTCGCCACGAACCTCACGCTCAATAGATGGCGAGATAAGACGCTTATAAGAGTCTTCAATGACCGATACAAGCACATCGCGTACAGATTGCGCAGTCCCGTTTCTAAGCAGCTTTCTCTGGATATGCTCATGAATGCGTTCCGTAGGAACATCAAAGGCAACACGCAGCACATCCTCGCGTTCAGCACGATTAATCGCAAGAACACGATGTGGAGGAAGCTTTCGAACCGGCTCCTGATAGCTGTAATACATTTCGTATACCGTTTCCTCAGCAGCATTTTTTGCTTCTGTCTTGATTAGCGCTTGATCAAATGTGAATTTGCGAACCCAAGCGCGAATAGATGCATCATCGGCAATATTTTCTGCAATGATGTCCGAAGCTCCATTTAAAGCATCCTGAGCAGTCGGTACACCTTTTTCCTCGTTCACATAACGGGCAGCTTCAACAAGCGGATCACCGCTACGCGGCTGTGACCACAGCCATTCTGATAGCGGCTCCAGTCCTCTTTCCTTCGCGACGCTCGCACGAGTCTTCCGCTTTTGCCGATATGGCCGATATAGATCTTCTATTTCTTGCAGCTTAACCGATTGGGTAATCGAAGCGCGCAGCTCTTCAGTCAGCTTGCCTTGCTCATCAATTAGACGAATAACCTCGCGTTTTCGCTCTTCCAGGTTCCGCATATATTGCAGCTTCTCTTCGATTGCTCTTAGATCATTCTCATCCAGCTCACCCGTCATCTCTTTCCGATAACGCGCGATAAATGGAATGGTGTTGCCCTCATCGAGCAAGCCTACTGCAGATTTCACTTTTGTGACCGGGATCGATAACTGTGCAGCTATTCCAGTAATAATTCGCTGACTTTCGGCAGCTTTCTGTTCCACTGTCAATTTCGATTTTCCCGCGTTCTCTTCTACATCATCTGTAAAATGCTGTACCTTTGTATCCGCCAAACGTCATGCCCCTTCCTCATGCTTCATGCACCCGTATATGGGTTGTTCGCCATTTCAAAACCAATCGTCGTACGTCCGCCATGTCCTGGATATACAATGACTTCTGGGTTTAGTTTGTACAGCTTCAAGCGAATGGAGTCATATAAATCACGTTCACGTCCGCCCGGCAGGTCCGTTCGGCCAACTGACATTTTGAAGAGCACATCGCCTGAGAACAGATGGTTGCCATGCAGGRAGCTTACGCTGCCGGGAGAATGCCCCGGTGTATGCATAACTCGGAAAGATAGTCCAAGCAGCGATAAGGTTTGACCTTCCGCGAGCGCATATTCAGCGGGATCCGTTGAAAGCGGAGGCGTTACATCCTGCCATCTCATTGAACCATTTTTACGCGGATCCGTTAGCCAGTCTGCCTCCAAGTCATGTATGTACACAGGACAGTCAGCGAGCTTTCGCACTTCATCCACTCCGCCCATATGATCGAAATGAGCGTGAGTCAATAAAATTGCTTCCACCTTCACATCTTTTAGGCGCTCAATCAGCTTGCGTGGATTCATTCCTGGATCAATCACGATGCCGCGTTCCTGCGCCTCTTCACCATTTACCGTTGCAGGCTCCTTCACCGTGATGAGATAAGCATTCGTTTGCAGGGGACCTAATGTAAAAGTTTCAATCTTCATATTCTCACTCATATTCGTTTAAAATGACTCCAACAAAGTGCGGAGCTCTTTCACAATAACGGATTGATATTCAGTTCCTTCTCCATAACGACGGCCAATTTCCTGTCTTGTAATCGCCAGCTTCTCTTGATAGTCGGCTGCTTCACGGTCAGGATTTTCTTTTTTGAACGCAAGCATAGCTTCCTGAACATGAGTAGGACGCGGTCCCCACTTACCTAGCACTGCTCCGCCTGTATCCGCAACAATAACGACAGGTACAGAACGGCCGCCAAGTGTCAAAAATTGATCCATCGTGTCGAGATGCTCTTCCATAATGAGCACGTCAATCGGAACGCCGCTGTTCTCAAGCGCTTTGAATACAACAGGAATATTGCGTACAACATCGCCACACCAATCAGCCATCAGGATCAATACACGTAGATCATCACGATTGTTAAGCGAATCAAAATATTCCTTATCGCTCTCGTCGGTCCAAACGAACTTTTCCGACCAATCCAAAAACTGCTCTTTATTTTTGGTCATGCCATCAATAAATTGTTGCGGGCTTATTCCTTTGCCCAGTTTATCTGCAATGCTTTTGCTCATATGAATCCCTCTTTCGTCTATTTAATGGTTGCTCATCAGAAAAAAATGCAAGGTTGACTGTTCTATTATACCGATTTGCGGCGTGAGCGTACAAATTTGAAAAGGACATAAATAATAAGGAGTGCAATTGCGATAAGAATAGCAGGCTGTACATAAGGCGCAGCTTTCTCATCGATTTTATCCCAGTTCTCGCCAAGTGATTTGCCTAGATAAATAAACAATATAGACCATGGCAGAGATGCAAGTGCAGTCAGCAATGTAAATAATCCAAAATTCATTCTTGCCATACCGRCTGGAATTGAAATAACCTGTCTCATTACTGGGACAAAACGTGCAGTGAACACGATGCCTACGCCATACTTGTTAAACCAATTTTCAGAAATATCTACATGTTTTTGTTTGATCTTTATATATTTACCGTATTTCTCGACGATCGGCCGTCCGCCATATCTGCCAATCCAATATAAAATCCAGTTTTGTCCAATTGCACCTAACGTACCGAACAACACTGCCCCCCAGAAGGAAATATCCCCTTTGTATACGAGATAACCTCCAAAGCCGAGCACAATTTCACTTGGTATAACTTCAATCAATAGTCCGATCAAAATACCAAAGTACCCTAGACTCTCTACCCATTGCAATACATTGTCCAATACTTCATGAATAAAATCCATTCCTGTTCTCAATCCGCCTTCCTGCATAAAATATGGCTTTCGCTTGCTTTTGCTGCGCTGAAGCTATTCTAACATACGATACAGACAACCTTCCACTTTTGTCATGTGCTGACAAGCCCCTGCATAGACTAGCCTTAAATGATACGAATGGATGAGGTGAGCGTTTCATGTCAAAGGTCTTTATTGTAAGTAAACGACAAATTCAACTGTTTATTGTAGTTGCAGTCCTTATCGTATTCACCGGCGTTTACTTAAGCTGGGACAGATCAAAAGAGGTAGATGGACAACCGTCAGAGCCGCGAATTTTCCAGATTGTTACGGTTGAATACAAGTCACAAACCGCTGACGGCAAAGAGCATGAAATGTATCGCTGGGATCCGGGTCAAATTGTTGTCCAAAAGGATGAACTAACTGAGCTGCATATTAGTGGTGTAAGTGGAGCAAGCCATCCCTTTGTCATTGAAGGCCTTGGCATTAAGGGAGAAGTACTAAAAGGCAAAACGACGGTTGTACGATTCACTGCCAAAAAAGAGGGGACTTATCCTATTTTATGCTTGACCCATACTGATATGCGCCACGGTGGACCAATGGTTGGATATATCACAGTAGATTAGCAGGCAAACAGCTGTAACGAGTGACCTCCTTCTCCCCGGGCGCATACATATGGGGTAGAGAGGAGTCGGTCTATAATGAAAGCTAACGCGCCAAAACATACAGCCGGCTTACCGACTGCGCGTAAAATCCGCAGAGCCTGCAGCAACGAGCTATACCGCACCGTGAAGCGCATGAAACTTTGGGTGTCCAAAGAGAAAATGGAGCAAGCTGAAAAACTTTATTTTAAAAAGGTTATTGTCAACCTGATCTGGGTTCACGAAAATAAAGACAATCGGAAGATCCAATGCGACTGGTGGGAAGAGAATGTCAGCGCTGAAATTGCCGAGTTATGGGAAGTCGATCGCAATCAGCTTTGTATCGCGTTTAGAGAAGCTTTTGGCGGTTAAGATGGTTATTGGATAAACAAAAAAGAGGCTTTCCCATTTATTATTGGGATTGCCTCTTTTTCTGTGCAGCTGCTTGTTGCTTAGCTTGTAATGATTAACCTTCTTCCTTCAATCGGTCACAGGATACCGTCTTTGTGTTCACAGGATTGTTGCCGACCATAACGGTTGCCATCCCATTCGCCTCGTCGACATTTTCAATCCAGACCGAATCCTCATCCAGATGAACTTTAACTGTCTGTTCAGATTCGTATATTTGCTTCGCGCGTGCTACGTCCATACTGCCTACCCCTCCTTTTTTATAAATTCATTGAACAATTGCTATCTGGATTCACGTTCCATCGTATCTGTTGTTGATTCGTCAATAAGGCCGTTTTGCAGCGTTACATTGCCGCCGCCCAATCCTTCATTTACCATTCTGTCGATATCCATAAAATAATCCTCTCGACCCTCATGCTTCGGATCTGCCGCCTCTTGTTTTTGCTCGTCGTTAGTATCTGTCATAGTTATACCCTCCCATTTGTTTTGGCGAATACGTATACCGTGTAGGCCTGATTTCGCATTCGCGGCGGTAATAACATGGTTTATCCACCTTCGAAAAATATGCCCGAAAACGCAGTCAAGCATGCATCGTTCACAGCAGCGGCGATAACATGCGCAGTAATTCTTCTGCTGCCTTTTGTCGATTCGGTCGATTCATAAAGGTCTTTTTGTCCAATTCTCGGCTATGCTTCAAATCCTCCATAAAATCCGTTTCCAGCTTCTTAATCGTCCCTTCGTCAAAAAGCACCGCGTTCAGCTCAAAATTACTTAGCAAGCTGCGCATATCTACATTTGCTGTTCCAACAGTGGCCAGCATGTGATCTACAATCATCACCTTCGAGTGAATAAATCCTTTCTCATAGCGATAAACCTTCACTCCCGCATCCAGCATCTCTTGCATATAGGATAGTGTGGCAAGCAGTACGAGCTTGGAGTCCGCAATGCCCGGTATAATCAACCTCACATCTACCCCGCTGAGTGCTGCCGTTCTGAGACCCATAAGCAGGCTGGAATCAGGTATAAAATAAGGTGTCGTTATATATATCCTCGTCAAAGCCGCTGTTATTGCAGCAAACATGACCTCGTCAATCTTATGAGCATGCTGTCCCGGTTTACTTGAGACCATCAGCACCCTTTCATTTCCTAGGCAATGATGCGGCGTCATATACGCTTTACCATCCAACTCTTCTTTAGCCGCGAAGGCCCAGTCGTTCATAAAAAGCTCCTGCAGGTAATATACAGAGTCCCCTTTTAAACGCAAATGGGTATCCCGCCAGAAGCCAAGCTTCGGGTCCTTTCCTAAGTATTCATCACCGATATTGATACCTCCGATAAAACCTACGGTTCCATCTACTACAACGATTTTTCGATGATTGCGATAATTTAGTTTTCTGTCAAAAAAGGCGATGCGCGGCGGTAAAAAGCAGCTTGTCCGAACTCCTGCACGATGAAGCTCTTCGATATACTTATCACTTAAATGCAGGCTTCCTATCCCATCATATACGATCCGGACTTGAACTCCTTCCCTCGCCTTACTCGTTAACACCTGCAAAAAGCGTTGGCCAATTTCATCATCTCTAATCGTGTAATAATCCATATGTATATGATGGGTCGCTCGTCTCAGCTCTCTCAATATCTCCTCGTATGTGTCATCACCGTTATTCAAAACGAATGCTTCATTATTACGGGTAATCGGAAACGGAGCTAGGCCAGTAAGCATGGCAAACAGTTTATTTTTTGTCTCAAACTGCTCATTTCCCATATCCGTTGCCTCTGTAACCTGCTCGGATAATTGATTCGCATAGCGTATAGTCTCCTGCTTAAATCGTTCCATACGCCTGCGCCTGACAAAGTCTTTCCCAAGCATGATATAGGCTATAAAACCTATGAACGGGAACATAAATGTAATGAAAAGCCATGCAGTCAACTGTACCTGACGACGATGCTCCATCACAAAAACCACAGCGAGCTGAATAATATATACGATTAATATTGCCGACAGCCAAATGTACCCCATAGTTAAAATAACACCTCATTTTCTCCTTACCGTGCAGAATCTTACAAGTCCCTCTAGTTTGAACGCATGCTTACATACCTATTCTTATAAAATCTTATAACATTAAAAAAAGCCCGCCGATTATTGCTAATCGGACGAGCTTAAGAATTTGAATTGCAGATTAATAATTAGATCTGATGAGTGGATTATTGTTTCATTGTCACGCCAGCATTATTATTTTCAATATGAGTAAGGATAAGGCGATGCATGCTAAGCCTTCTTGTTATAAACTGCGGCAGTAAACGGTAATTCATGCCTAGCTTATAGCCGATCAGCTTTGCTGCTGATTCAGCGATCAGCTTGGGAATCAGATGCCATTTGCCGGTTCGATTGAGCTCATTCAGCTGCAGCTTAACGAGCTTTGAGCCTGCTTTGCCAACCGCGCTGTAAGGCGTGATCCATGTATTGCATCGCATAGATATTCCATTATCGAAGTAACGCTTGAATTGCTGCTTTATCGAATAGTCATGCGAATGAAAAACAAGAGCCTCTGCGCAGTAAGCAACCTTATAGCCAGTCAAAATGCATTTGGCAGCCATAAATAAATCCTCATTAAAGATGACAGGCTCCTGAAACCGCCCCATCGTCTCAAACGTCTCACGCCAAATCGCTGAGCATACATTGGAGCAAAAAAATGTTTTAATCCCAAGTTCCTCAATATCCTCATAAGCTTTCAATTGCGACTGTGCCGGATAGTTATGTTCCCTTGCCAGTCGTTCCAGCACATTAGCTTCTGGTCTCGGCAGCTGCCTTGCATAAGCATACGCCACATTATTTCCAGATAAAAGTGGGCGAGTCAGCTCTTCAATGAGCTTATCGTTGCAAGGGAGAGCATCCTGTGTCATAAATAGCAAAATATCGCCGCGTGCTTGCATCGCTGCAACGTTGCGCGTACCACCGTGATCGAAATCTCGGCGTTCAACGCGCATCACTTGGGCGCCAGCCTTGAGTGCTCGCTCCTGCGTCCCATCGTCCGAGCAGGAATCTATGATGATGATTTCATATGGAGGAAGCGACTGATGCTTCAATCGCTCTAATAGCTCTTCCAGCTCTGGCCCTGYATTTAATGTAGGAATAATAATCGATACTCGGCATGCTGAATCGCTGTTAGTAAGCATTTTTGTTAATCAAGCCCTTCAGTACCGTTTTGAAAATAATTTTGATATCAAAGAAAAAAGTCCAATTTTCAATATAAAAAATATCAAACATAATACGGTCTTGTATGGAAGTGTCGCCTCTTAAGCCATTGGTTTGTGCCCAGCCTGTTATTCCAGGTCTAATCTGATGCTTAACCATATATTTTGGAATTTCCTCTTTGAACTGATTCACGAAATAGGGACGTTCTGGCCGCGGACCAACCACACTCATATGGCCGAGCAGGACGTTAAAAAACTGCGGCAGCTCATCCAGACTCGTGCGACGAAGAAAACTGCCAAACTTGGTGCGCCTTGGATCGTTCTCTACTGTCCACTGTGTATCTGATACTTTATCCGTTGATACACGCATCGAGCGGAATTTAAACATATGGAACGTTTTGCGATCGAGCCCCATCCGCTCCTGCTTAAACAATACGGGTCCAGGCGATGTCAGCTTAAGCCCTATGACAGCGAACAACATGATTGGAGACGTTATAACAATCGCTACTAATGAGAAGGCGATATCAAACCAGCGCTTTAATATCCGATTGCTCAGCTCATCGAGCGGAATATCCCTTACATTAATAAGCGGGATGCCTGCAAAATTATCAAAAAATGGCCTAGCCGGCAGCAGATCAAAGAAATCAGGAATGATTAGCGTCTTCACGCCCGTTCGTTCACACATTTCAATAATTTCCGCATACTTCGCATGCGCTTCAAGCGGCAGTGCAATGATGACTTCATCAATAGGCATCATATCCAGCTTTTGCTTCAAAGCGTCGAGCCTTCCGATAATCGGCTTCATATACTGATGCTCAGGCGCATGCTCATCTTGAAAATCATCCAAAAAGCCGACTACCTCATAACCAAGATCCGGGTGCTGCTGCAGATTTGTATAGAAACTGCGTCCCACGGAACCCGCCCCAACGATAAGTACAAAACGTTTATTAAAGCCTTTGCGACGAAATGAAGCGAGGATCGATTTGACCCAATATCGGTATGACGCAATGGCGATAAAATTCATGAAAAAGAAAATGGCTAGAAATTCACGAGAGATATGTACTTCACGGGTAAAATATAACATGCCTAACAGACCAAGAAAACTAATGGTTTGAATCTGAAAAATCTTCCAAATGTCATAAGAGTATCTTTTTCGACGCTTAGGGGAATAAAACTGCAAATAAAAACCAATTAATACTGCCGAGAAAGAATAAACTGTTCCCCATAGCAAATAAGTAGAAAATGGTAGTGATTTAATATTAGGCAATATATTACTATAAAACTTTAACCAATACGCAAATAAAAATACAAGCAAAGCGCATATAAGATCTGCCATCATGTATAATTGCGTCAGAAACCGTTGGTTTTGTCGAAGCATTTTGCTGAGTTCACCTACGTTTCTTTAAAATTCGATCTAGTAACAGTTTATCAAAATCTTTAATATGTTTAAATACCTCAAAAGACATATATTACAAAATATCAGAACTATCATATAAGAATATAAAAAAGGGGGCCTTGGACAGTGTTTACTTCCTCGACCTCCCCGATATCATTAATTAATATTAACTATTTAAATAATGATTAAGTGCTTCTCTCCATGGTCGAAGCAGTTTTAAACCATTAATTCTTATACCGCTATGTTCCATAACCGAATAAGCTGGTCTTGGAGCTGGACGAGGAAATTCCTCTGTACTACAAGCAGTAACGATTGTTTTATGTCCGCTTTCTTCAAAAATTGCTTTTGCAAAATCAAACCACGAACAAACTCCAGTATTAGACGCATGATAAATTMCAAAATAATCGGTCTGTACCAATTCTATTAAGAATTCTGCTAAATCATACGTATAGGTTGGTGATCCAAGCTGATCCGAAACCACTTTAAGTTCACTTTTTTCTTCAGCCAGCTTTAACATGGTATTAACGAAGTTATTTCCAAACTTACCATAAACCCATGATGTACGCACAATATAATATCGATCATGTAATGTTTGTACTAGATGCTCGCCTGCTAATTTTGACATACCATATACCGTCTTCGGGTTGGTAATGTCATACTCGTGATAAGGGGTGACTCCAAACCCATCAAACACATAGTCTGTACTGATGTAGCAGAGCTTGGCACCTATCTCCCTAGCAGCAATAGCGACATTACGCGTACCAACAGCATTTACTCGAAAAGCTTCATCTGATTCGGATTCAGCTTGATCCACTGCTGTATATGCGGCACAATGAATCACGATGTCTGGACTGTGAAGTGAAAATATTTGGCGGCATGCTGATAAACTCTTAATTTCAAGAATATCTCGACTAAGTCCAATAATATCGGCGGATACGTTCGACCACTGTGATAACTCTTTTCCCAGTTGCCCATTAGCACCCGTTACAACTATTTTTAGCCTAGACATTTATTCTTTCGCCTCCAAACGCTCCTTGTATTGAGTATCGTAGTATTGTTGATAGGAGCCTGATGTAATTTGTTCCATCCATTCTTTATTATTTAGGTACCAGTGAATTGTTTCCTTAATTCCGTTCTCATAGTTAAACTTTGGCTGCCAGCCTAGTTCATTGCGGATTTTATCTGCATCAATTGCATAGCGGCGGTCATGGCCAAGACGATCCTTCACATATGAGATAAGCGACTCTGGCTTGCCTAGTTCTTCAAGAATCGTACGGACTACCTGTAGATTGTTCCGCTCGTTGCGTCCACCTACGTTATAGACTTCACCATTAACTCCTTTATGCAAGACCAGATCAATTGCGCTACAGTGGTCTTCTACGTATAACCAATCACGCACATTCAGACCATCCCCGTAAACGGGCAAAGGCTTATCATGAATCGCATTCTGGATCATCAATGGAATAAGCTTCTCTGGGAATTGGAATGGACCATAGTTATTGGAGCAACGAGTAATATTAACATTTAGTCCAAATGTCTCATGATAAGCCCGAACAAGTAAATCTGCTCCAGCTTTACTAGCCGAATACGGACTGTTCGGAGCTAAAGGTGTCTCTTCTGTAAATAGTCCAGTATCACCTAGCGTTCCATATACCTCATCCGTCGATACCTGTACAAATTTATTCACATTATATTGCTTAGTTAGATCTAGCAATGTTTGTGTACCAAGTATATTAGTTCGCACAAATACATCTGGCTGTAAAATACTACGATCAACATGAGATTCTGCCGCAAAATTAACAACAGCATCAATACCAGCTGAAAATAACGGATCCATCTCTGAGCGTTCAGTAATATCTGCTTTAACGAACGTATAATTGGGTTGCTTCTCGATTGAACGTAAGTTTTCTAGGTTGCCAGCATAAGTAAGTGCGTCAACATTGATAATCTCGTAGCTGGGATAATTCTTAATCAAATATAAAACAAAGTTGCTCCCAATAAAGCCGGCTCCGCCGGTAATGAGTAGTTTCACGAGTCTGACTCACCTTTCATAAAAAAATTGTAATTAATGCTTCAAGTCCAGCTTCACTTAATAGTTTTCTAATCCATAATTAAGCTGAATTTTTTCTTGTATTGAACAGCCAACCCTATTAAAACACTTGGCAATATTGCTATCATTACAAAAAGTACCTTTTCACCAATACTTGAAAATATTTGTATTGATACACTTAATTCCCAAATAAATGAATCAGGAATGATATAGAAAGATATACAATGATAATTTACCAAGCAACTCTAAAAATGAAATTTTTTTAGAAGTCCTAGGTGTATGAGAGTTTTGAAACAAAAAATAACCGGGTAGAGCAATAATTGTAAACATAAACATTTGGTGGATTAGACCAACTAATATCTAACCATTCAGTATTTATAAAGAGAGAATAAAGCGTTTCTGATATTGCATGCTCAATCAGAGAGCCTAACTTATCTTAGATATTCCGGAGGTTACGCCTGCCAATAAAATAAACAGAGTTGCAGAATAGATTGTTAGTGAATGGAATTCTTTATTTTGATAAATGATCGAAAATAAGTGGTCAAATACAACTGCCAATTCTGTAATTCCTTTTAAAAAATCAATCTATCTCAACTGCATTCTAAGGCTACGCCCTTCCAAAATACAAAAATAGAATGTGAAATATTACATATGACCGGTATGATTATCTTATTCAACTGTTATAGATTTTGATCAGATAGATCTAACAAATATCTTCCATAATCATTTTTTGAAAGGGCTTGACCAAGTATCTTCAACTGTTCCTTTGTAATATATCCCTTCAAATAGGCTATTTCTTCAATACATGCGACTTTGAATCCTTGGCGTTTCTCAATTGTCTCTATAAAGTGTGAGGCTTGCATTAATGATTCATGGGTTCCCGTATCAAGCCAAGCAAAACCCCGTCCAAACATCTTCACATTTAATTGACCTTGTTCCAAATATATTTTATTAATATCGGTTATTTCAAGTTCTCCTCTATCTGAAGGACAGATTTGTTTCGCATAATTAACCACTTTATTATCATAAAAATATAATCCCGTTACCGCGAAATCAGATTTAGGTTTATTCGGTTTTTCCTCAATAGATATTGCTCTATAATTTGAATCAAATTCAACTACACCATATCTTTGTGGATCTTTAACTTTATATCCAAATACAGTTGCACCCTCATCACGACGAACAGCTGATGCTAACATTTCTGTAAACCCTTGACCATAGAAGATATTATCCCCTAAGATTAACGCCACATTGTCATCGCCTATGAAAGTCTCGCCAATAATAAACGCCTGTGCCAGCCCATCAGGGCTAGGTTGAATGGCATAACTAATTGATATACCTAAATCATTTCCATTTCCTAATAATTGTTCAAAACGAGGCGTATCTTCAGGAGTTGATATTATTAAAATATCCTTGATTCCCGCTAACATCAGAACAGACAATGGATAGTAAATCATAGGCTTATCGTAAATCGGAAGCAATTGCTTAGAAGTTGCTTTTGTTAGAGGATATAGCCTCGTGCCACTACCACCAGCCAATATAATGCCTTTCACCATCACACCTACCTAATTCAAAGTCTCAATTTGATAATCGAGTATATTTACTAAACGCACTTTGGAACAAGCTATTCTTCATAATAAAAGTTATTTTCAGCATCTGCTAAAAGAGGGTATTCCGTATCCTTCACTGAAGTAATCGGTTTTGAGGTCGGCCAATCTATTCCCAACGCTGGATCATTCCATGAGATTCCACGGTCATGCTCAGGAGAGTAGAGTGCATCTACTTTATATAGAACTTCACTGTTAGATACAATTGTGCAAAATCCATGTGCAAATCCTTTAGGAACTAATAACTGTCTCTTATTGTGAGCACTAAGTATAAAAGATTCCCATTTTCCAAATGTAGGAGAGCCACGACGAATGTCGATAACAACATCATAGACTGCACCCGATGTGACACGCACTAATTTGGTTTGTGCTTTTGGGTTTAATTGATAATGCAAGCCACGAAGCACCCCTGCTTCAACAGATAATGAATGATTATCTTGAATAAAAGCATTAGGTATGCCACTATTATGAGCAATAATCTCGTTGTATGTCTCCATAAAAAAACCACGATCATCGCCGAATACTATTGGTTCTAGAAGCTTAACACCTGGCAGTTTAGTGTCTAATACTTTCAACTTTTCCACCTACTCTTTATTAGTAAAAAATACTCACAACTGACAACTCTAACAACTATGAATAGTCTGATCATCACGAAATTGATTATTCATTTCCCTTTTATAATTATTTTCGAAAGGGTAAACGTTATTGGAATCGTTAATATGATTACAATTATAGGAACAAGTGAACTTGATAATCCAAAATACCTAATTAGAATGTTAATCAATATTAGATTCACAAAATATTGAACAACATAAACAATCGGATAT
>NZ_JBFTSN010000102.1:0-17714 GCF_056400045.1 Paenibacillus sp. 01L418 | reverse complement strand
TTGTTGAACTTGGAAAAATAATGATAGACAAATGAAAGTTCAATTTGCTATTATGAACTCAATTACTTATTGCAAACCTATATATGAGCTTTATTATGCGAAGAACGCACGTAGTACGCCTTAGTTGGCTGCTGCTGCGTTCTTTTTTTGTGCTCAGAGAGGAATGGGGATGAAAAAGAGACGAAATGCAATCATTAGTTTAACAGCTGCGGTGTTGTCGGCAAGCCTCGTGTATGGCATGTATGAGCTGCAAAGAATTCAAATCCAGGGGGAGGAGACGGTAGCTGTTCTCGTACCCAAACGATTTATTGGGGCTGGCGAGCGGCTTAAGGAAAGTGATTTAGAGTACAAATTGGTTCCGCAATCTGCTTATGTCTCCGACATGGTATTGAAGCTGGAGCAGGCTGCTGGGAAGGAAACGATGATCCCCCTTGGCAAAGGGGAGCCGCTCTTGATCTGGAAGGTCGACGATTATTATTTGCAGCCTAGAAGAAGCGAGTCGACATTTCAAATTCCGAAGGAGTATATACGCTCGATTTCGAATGGGATCAGAGCAGGTGATAAGGTGCTTCTATACGCTTCAGGTGATGCGTCTCCCTCGATGAGGATTTTCTCTGAGGCAGTTACTGTAGCCTCGGTCAAGACATCTGGCAACGTCGAAATAGATAATATTGAGAACCCGAATTTATTTTCGCTGGCTGAGGGAAATAAAGAGCAAATGTATGCGTCTAGGCGGGAAGCTAACGGAATGATTGATTATTTGAATTTAAATTTGTCGGAGGAACAGTGGCTTAAGCTCGACAGCTTATGCAAGGGAGGCTCTTTGAAGCTAGTTGTCGCTTATAGTCCGACATCGCTTGATTTGGTTGCTGGAGAGGAGGCTGAGTAATTGTGAATGGAACGCCAGCGCCTCTTGCAGTATTTATTGGCACGACTCCCAATATCGGAACGACAACCGCGGCGTTTGCAACCGCATATCGTATGGCGGAAGCATGCGGCAAGCCAATCGGCTACTTATGCCTTAATCTCAAAAGCGCGAAGATTCATCGGTATATCGGTGTAGACGAGCCACTTGTAACGCTGGATAAGCTTCGTCCAGAGCTTCGTTCCTATACGTTGACGCCGGAGAAGCTTCGCAGGGCTGTATATTCTGTGCCAGGTCAGCCGAATTTGCAGGTGCTGTTCGGTAATCTCATGAGAGATCAAGCTGAATATTTCACCCCAGAAGAAGCGGAGCATTTGCTTTCGATTGCGGAACAAACTTTTGCATTTGTCATTTTGGATGTGGGTGCCTATTGGGACAACGCAGCGACTATTTGCTCTATCCGTAGAGCGGGCTCGCGCATACTCGTTACAACTCCTGCATTATCGCATTTTCAAGAGGATGGAAGACGCTGGATAGGTCAAGTATCGCCCTTATTTGAAGTCACGCCTGAACAATACGATTCGGTCATTATCAACGGTCCATGGAGAAACGGAGGTTATCAGATGAAGCATATTTGCAAAGAGCTGGGAACAAAGGCACTTGGCCAGCTTCAATTAAGCGAGCCAGTTTTTAGTCAGTTGGATAGTGGAACGTATGCACAGTGGCTGAAGGTTGATACGGAGGGCAAGCAGGTTATGCAGGAGCCCGCCAAAGCGATGATGAAGAGGCATAATATACGCAGTATGAGCACTTCTGTTGCAGTACAGCCTTGGTATCGCAAACTGTTAGCGCATCGCAATGGTACGAGTTCGTGACAGCGGGGCAAAATCGATTTTCGCCTTCCCAATTCGCAGCTCAAATGCAATCGGAGAAAGAAAAACGTGAGCATGATGCAGTTGGTTCCTATTTGCCATCGGACGCACAAGAGGAAATGGGCAAGCTTGCCGATGATATTCGAACTTATTTAAGCGCCCCGCACGGGCTTGGCGAGGAAGAGCGCAGGCAATACAGCGAGACCTTGAATCGTGCAGTGCTTGGCTATACGCAGGAGCGTGAGCAAATTCTTGCGGTTATCACGGATCGATTAATTAGGCTTCGAATACATGGAGCCGCTAATATACAGCATTCGTTTCAATCGCTCGCAGAGGCGTTATTTGCGGAAGTGATAGGATTGAATGTTTTGGAGCTGGTGCTTGCTGACAAGGAAGGCTTGGAGGAAATACAAGTCGTTGGCGAGAGGGTTTTTACGGTAAAGAATGGGGTTACAAATGCTTCAGGCTACCGCTTTAACGACATTCGAGAGGTGGAGCGCATCCAGCAAAATTTAGTGCTCTACAATAATGACCGCATCAATCCGCGTAAACGGTGGGCAGAGGTGATGCTGCGAGATGGATCGCGTGTTACGATGACAGGTTTTGGCTTCACGGCAAACCCGACCTTAACGATTCGATTCTACACGGTACGAAGCTTCAGCCTTGAGACATTAAGTAAACAGGAATACCAGACGATTAATGCGCGAGTAGAGAGCTTGCTTAAAGCCATCTTAGCTGCACGATTCAATATGGTCATTATTGGACCAACGAACTCAGGAAAAACCAATTTAATGAAAGCTTTAATTGCTGAGCTGCCTGATGAAGAACGAATCATTACGATTGAGAGTCGATTTGAGATGATGCTGGGGCGTGATTTTCCAAATAAAAACGTTGTGGAATATATGACCGATGAAGAGGATTCCTATCATCGCTCGGATCAAGCTTTTAAGCTCGCGCTCAGGCAGTCGCCGCAGCGCATTATCCATGCCGAAATTCGCGACATGGATGCGAATATTTATGTCCGTGCCTGCACGCGTGGACATACCGGAAGCATGACGACCGTTCATGCGAACAGGCTGGAGGATGTGCCAGAGGCGATAACCGATATGTGTATGCTCGATGGAAGAGGCATGAACGCTGAACGGCTCGCAAAACGAATTACACAGTATGTAACCGAAATCGGCATTGAAATGAGTTACTTGGGTGGACGGCGAGTCGTTAGTCGGATAGGGGAGCTGTGCTGGGAGAATGGGCAGACAATCGTTAGAGACTGGGTAAGATTTGATGAGTCGCGAAATGATTGGCAGTTTCCAATGGAGCCAACTGTGAGGTCGGCTAGCAGGCTAATCACAGGGGGACTCAACGATGAATAAACTTTCCACAGCAGCAGCGGCATCCTTATTATTTTGCTTAATGTTTATCGCGTTGTATCACCTGTTCAAGCTGTGGTCGACTGAGCAGCAGCTCAGAAGCAAGCTCGCTTACCGGGCAAATAACGGTTGGCGCAAGAAGCTGGCTGAAGGGTTCAGACGATATAGCTGGCTGCATGATCATTTGAATGAACTGCTCGAGACGCTCCGATTGAAAATAACGCCTGCTTCCTTTGCTTGTGTATCAGGATTGCTGTTGCTTGCGGGGATTGCTTCTGGTGGCATATTTTTTCAAAGCGTCAAAGGAACCTTGTTGTTCGGCGCGTTGCTAGGGTTTTTCCCTTATACAATATTACGAGCACTGCTGGTACACCGCAGAATGCAGACGCAAATGGATTTTTTACCTGCGGTGGAGCTATTTTATCAATGTTATCTCGTAACAGGTGAGCGGCATGTCAGGAGTGCGCTGCAGCGCACGGTGGAGGAGAGAAGGCTGCTCGGACCGATGCAGCTTGTTTTTGAACAGCTGTATCGTAATTTATCGGTTCGAGGCGATGATGAAGCAAGCCTGAGGCTGCTCTCCGTTTCACTCGGCCATTTGTGGGCGGATTATTTCGTTCATATTTTGCGGGTGGCGCTTGTTGAGGGGGCTCCTATAACAGATAGCTTAAAAGAGCTTCTAACCGATATGCGCAAGGCAAGAAGAGCGGGCGAGCAGGAACGAAATCGATTGCTAGAGATTCGTGTAGCTAACTTCACGCCTATATTGTTTCTTGCTTTATTTGTAGGCATTAATCTCAGATACAACAAAGATAACTCTTATTATTACTACATCGTTGACCCGATGGGAAGAGATATGCTGCTAAATGCAATGGTGCTCATCTTTGCATCGTTCCTAATGGGTTTGTGGCTTTCACGCAAAAAGATGTGAAAGGAGGCAGTAAATGCCTGAATGGACAGGAGTATCAATACGGTTAGCGCTGTTAATAAGTCAGTGCATAGGCGGCGCGGCTGCGATTTATATGCTTTTGCAGTTGTGGCCGGAGCGGCCATCGAGATGGAAGCACCTCGCTGTATTCGGGTGGCGAACGAGGCAAGCACCGGATAAGTGGCTGCGGTTTTTGCTTATTTCAAGGCAGCATCCTTCTTTTATAGAGCGGGAGCTGCTGCTCGCAGGCTGTGGTGTAACCATCGATACAGCTTGGTATGTTTTTGCAAGGCGATCGTTATTAATTGGTGTAAGCGGGATAATTATTTTGGCTGCTGCATGGTATGAGCGTATAAACGCCTATATCCCCATGTCGTATGCGGGTCCAGGCTTACTCATTGTGATGCTTGTTTTGTATGTCGACCTAATATGGCTGCGTTCTATTCGCAAGGTGCGCACCCTGCAAATTACGAAAGAAATTTTCATTATTAGCAGGCAGCTTCTTTATTTATCCGATTCCTCCCTGCATGTTCATGCGAAGCTTCTGAGATGTGTACCCTTTACGAGAGCGATGCGCTATGATCTTGAACGGCTTCTGGCTGAATGGTATCACGATGCGGGCGGCGCACTTCAACGGTTTAAGCAAAGGCTCGGAACGGAGGAGGCTTTGAGCTTTGTAGAAACGATTGATGCGCTTCGACTCCATGAGAGTCCGCAATATTACGAATTGCTGCGTGTACGTATAGAGGATTATAAAGAGAAGCTGGAGCTGGCTAAAGAAAGTCGTAAGGAATCAACCTCTTATTTTTTGTTTGTTATCGCGGGAATCCCCATCTTGTATACCTTTCAAGTGTTTATATATCCATGGGTGAGAGAAGGACAGAAGCTGTTTGAATCGCTAGGCTAATCATTAATCGGTTATTTTGGAAAGGAGGTGGTAGCATGCGTAATATTTTGATGACAGTCATGATGCTTGTTGTTGTTATCGTTTTGTTTAACTCAATCATCGCTGAGGACAAGACTGGAACTAGCAGTCAGATCGAATCGCAAGGAACAGCAGCCAATACAAAAATTGGCGCTCTGCTTCCTTAAGCTCAGCTGCATAAAATTATAAAGTAGAGCGGAGGTGTTCCATTATTGCGCTCAATACTTGTATCGATGCTGCTGCTTATTGCCGTAATTATTTGCTATCAAGCAGTTGCTGATGGTGATAAGGGAATGAAGAAGCAAATCGATGGGGCAGGCAGCTCGATAAGCAGCCATATTAGGGAAATGAGTCCATGAAGCAAATATTGATTTTCGTTTTGTTTGCAGGGCTTTTATGCTGGCTTATGTTTTCGCCCATTTATAAGCATGTTCTCATTGTTAGACAAGCTGTTTTGCAGCAGGAGGTAGATTATTTACTGGAAATAGGCGCTAGTGGAACCTACGGCTACATTAGCGAGGAAATGCAAGAGCAATCTAGGCAGCGTATGGCTCGCTATGGCATGCAGGCTGACCAGATCGAATATAAACTAGCTACAACGAGTGGTGTCACAGCTTCAAACCCTAGCGCCCCTGTTGTAAGAGGGACCGGCATTTCGTTGACACTTAGCTACCCGTATGAGGATTTATTTGAAATAGATCGATTAATTGGTCTGGCACCTCCGCTGCCGAGCGAGCGAATGCGGGCTTTTGGAATGAAAATGAGTGAATATTTGCCATAACGGAAAGAGGTGAATGAATCGATGTACAAGCTATTGCTTATCGTGTTGATGATGACGGTCTGGATATCGATTCATTTGCTTCAGGTTGAAGAGGAGCTTGCGATGCGCACCTTGTTCCAAAGCAAGCGAGCGATTAATCGAGCTGCGCATGCAGCTGCACAACAGCTTGATCCAGCGGCGCTTGGCAATGGCGTGCTTCGATTATCTCCAGGTGAAGCGGCAGCGGCAGCGACTTTATATTTGCGAGAAAATTTAAGGCTGGATGAACAAGGCGTGCCGCTGCCGGAATCATTTTTGAAAAAGCGAGTTGAGGTACTCGTATTTGAGATCGTAAATGATGAAAAAACTTTTCCATACCTTTATCGAAATGAGACCTTTGATTATGAGGTGACGCTTAATCGGCCGGGAGTTGTGTTGATTGTACATATCGTGTATCCGCGAGCGTTTCAAGTGATGGATCCTATTGAATGGGATATTAAGGGGGCAGCAGAGCTGGTAGCAGGTTGACGAAAATTTGGAAAATTGGTGTAATAAGAGGAGGGAAATAAATAGGAGTTGATTAACGAAGTGATGGATATTAAAGCAGATGTTCCTGCTGAGCTTATCAAACAACGAATTGAGCGATTGCAGGACGTTATGAAAGCAGAGCGAATTATTGGTTTTCTTATTACTCAAAATGTAGATCTATATTATTTTTGCGGATCTATGCAAACGGGTTATTTATTTATTCCAAGCATTGGGGAACCTACCTTTTATGTACGTCGCAGCGTTCAACGCGCTAAGCTGGAGACGGTCATTCAGGTAGAGGAGCTCGGTGCTTTTCGTGTTTTTGGAGAAACGCTGGCAAAGAACTATGCGTATTTGTTTAACAAAGGAGAGGAGCTGCGGATAGCCGCCGATCTAGATGTGCTTCCAGCGCAGCTTTACATCAAGCTGACGGAGCTGCTTGGCACATCGGGACGTTGCGAGCTGATGGATGGCTCAGCTCACATTCGGAGATTGCGAATGATTAAATCTCCATGGGAAGTAAGCCGTATCGAGGCAGCTGCCGAAGTAGTGGCACAAGCATTAAGCGAGGCGCTGAATGATCTTAAGGAAGGAATCAGCGAGCTTGAATGGATGGCGCGTGTTGAATATGAGCTTCGTATACGCGGACATATTGGTTTGATGCGCATGCGCGGATATAACCAAGAGATAACGACCGGTATGGTTATTTCGGGAGCTGCAGCAGCGGTTCCATCCTATTTTGATGGACCTGCGGGCGGACTTGGTCTTGGCGGGGCATCGCCGCAAAGCGTAAGCAGATCGATCATCAAACGCAATGAACCTATATTAATTGATATTGGCTGCTGTGTAGATGGATATGTTATCGATCAGACACGTACAGCCGTAATAGGGAAGCTTTCTGAAACCCTTCACCATGCCTACAAGGTGTCGGAGTCAGTAATTGCTGATTCTGAGAAACTTATGATTCCTGGCACGCCTTGCGCAAGGCTTTATGAGGCTGCGCTTGAGAGCTGTGCAGCAGCTAAGCTAACCGATCATTTTWTGGGTTATGGTGCGGATCAAGCCAAGTTTCTAGGGCATGGCATTGGGCTTGAAATCGATGAGTGGCCTGTACTGGCAAAAGGTTTTCAAATGCCTCTGCAGCCCGGCATGGTTATCGCAGTTGAACCGAAATTCACGTTTCCGGGAGAAGGCGTGGTCGGTATTGAGAATAGCTATTTAATTACGGAGCAAGGCGCTAGAGCGCTGACTCGTCCCAAGGCGGAGCTCATTCTTTTGCCTTAACAAATAGAGGGGGAAACGATAGAAATGAATCGAAAGTTAACGAATCGGCTTCATCGTGATTATATTACGGTTTATCGCATTAGTGAGCTAATTACGAACGGTATTTTTCTCGCTTTAATCATCGCCTATTTTTCTTGTGCAACGATTTGGGATTGGACGCTAATACCAGGATGGATCGCATTATCCATTTTTGCCATCTCTTTTATTATGTTCACTTGGGTTATTCCAGAAATGAAGTATACGCGATTTTCATATGAGCTATTTGACGATGAGCTTGAAATTCAATCAGGTCTTATCTTTTTGAGCAATGTTCTTGTTCCGATGGTACGCGTACAGCATGTCGAGCTTGAGAGCGGTCCTCTGATGCGGAAGTATGATCTGGCTAGCGTATCGATAGTTACAGCTGCTACAACCCACCGAATCAGTGGTTTGAAGCAATCGGAAGCAGAGCAGTTGAAACGTAAAATTGGAATTTTGGCTAAGGTGGATGATCAGGATGAATGATCGCCGCACGCTTCATCCAATGTATATATTGTTCGGACTGCTGAATACGATTAAAGGTTTTATTCCTGTTATCTTGATCGGCGTATTGAAAGGGACCAGTTGGACTAATTTGAATTGGTACTGGTATACCGGGGCAGCCGTTTTATCTGTCGTATTATTAGTCTTTAGTTTTTTTGAATGGAAGCGTTTCGGATTTTGGCTGGAAGAGGATCGTATTATCATTCGAAAAGGCTTGTTGTTCAGGGATGAGAAAACGATCTACTATACACGTATCCACTCCGTTAACGTCGAACAGCCGCTTATACAGCGGTTACTCGGGGTTGCTCAAGTGAAGATCGAGACGCCTGGCGGCAATAAGAAGGCAGATGGGATATTGCCGGCACTCTCTATAAAAGAAGCAAATGACATCCAGTACATGCTTAGAAAACAAGCATCGTCGATCGTTGTACCGACTGATCCGGCTGCTGAACATATCGCGGTCAATGAACAGGCTGATGAGCAGGTTGTTGTAAAAATAAACAATAAGCCGCTTACACCGCAAGCTCCGACTGTCGAGGCCAGCACCAAAAAATCGGAGATAACGTTATCGGCTGCGCAGCTTCTTCAAGCAGCTGCGACATCGACTAATTTTGGTCTCGTAGCGGCGTTTTTGGCGGGTTTGTTTTCTTTTGCAGATGATATTATCAATCAGCTTCTCCCGGATCACTTTTTTGAAACGGTTGTCGAGGATTCAACTAGTTTAATGCCAAGCTACATACTCATCGTAATTGTTGTCGTTATTGGAATTGTGCTGGCATGGYTTCTGTCTATTGTTTTGTACGTGCTGAAGTATAGCGGCTTCTCCATTAAAAGAGATGGCAGGCAAATTGCAGTTTCTTATGGTTTACTTGAGAAAAAATCGTTTGTTTTTGACCCGAAGAAGGTTCAGGCGGTTATCGTCAACGAAGGACCGCTCCGGCAGGCGATTGGTTATGCGGAAATCCAGCTTCAAATCGTATCATCGGACAAAAAGGAACAGCTTATGCTGCATCCTTTTCTGAAGTTTTCCGATATTCAAAAAGTACTCGATGAATTTGTTCCTCAAATGAACATTCCTTCGAGAGCTAAGCTGATCGGTGCGCCAAAACGTGCCTTCATTTATTACGTTAGAATCGAATTATTGATTACTCTGCTTTTATGTACCGCATTGATCGTATTATTTAAAGCAGATGGGTTATGGTCGCTAATACTGTTGCCGATAGTTATTTTGTGGAGAAAAAGCTGCTATAACGCTGCGGGGGTTCATTTGGGAGAAGGCCAGTTAACGCTTCGCAATCGTTTTTTATCACGATCTACTTATATGGTTAGGCGCCCGCAAATTGTAACGATGAGAGTAAGCCGCTCCATTTGGCAGCAGAAAAAAAATCTGTTTGCAATAGCGGTTCGGGTTCTGGGCAGCCCTTACGAATATCGTGTGAAATCACTCGATCGTGCGGACTTGCAGCCTGTATGGAATTGGTACAGCCGCAGTCATAACAAACAATAGAATATGGTTTCCATTCAACAGCTGCGGAAGAGCTACTATTTCCGCAGTTGTTTTATTTTAAAAAAATAAATTTAAAAGCAAATGAACGAAATGTGCTAGTGAACCGTCTAAGCTACAAGTGAATGAAAAAGAGGAGGTTGCGCGCTCGTGCATGACGAGACGAAGCTAATTAAGCAAGCAGTTCGCGGCGATTCGCGAGCGCTCTCGGAACTGCTGCGACAAAATTATTCATTTCTGTATCAATACGCACTTAAAGTAACGATGAACAAAACACGTGCGGAGGATGTCACACAGGAAACGATGCTGAAAGCGATTGAAAAAATAGCGACCTTTCAGATTAAAGCCAAATTTTCTACTTGGCTTATAACGATAGCATCGAGGCTCGTTGTTGATCGAATTCGGCGAAACGAGCTTGAAAAGCATTGGGTGCAAGAGGAGCAGTCGCTCAGGTCCATTCGCTACAATACTTTGCAGCGAGGAGATGAATGGCCCGAGGCGCTTCAAGCATTAGGTGATCTGAATAGCGATACTCGAATACCGGTATTGTTGAAATATTATTACGGCTACTCACAAGAGGAAATCTCCTCGATGCTGGATATCCCAGTAGGGACAGTAAAATCAAGGCTGCATAATGGGTTAAAGCAGCTGCGGAAGGAGCTAACGGAGCATGAAGAAGCTTAAAGAGGAAACAGAGGATCAGAAGTGGTTCGATGATCAACTGCAAGAGACATTAAATCGATTTGATGCTATTCATGCACCGCATGTTCCAGAGCTGCAAAGATTCGAGGACATGGTGGATGCGCATAAGCAGCAAATGAAAAGAAAGCTATGGAAGGATCTTTTGATTTTTTGGCTGTTAGCTTGTTTAATTTTTGGAATGATGATGTGGATGTTGGATCGTAACTTGGTATGGTTCGCTGTGCTTCAAGTGGTCATTGCCGTTGGAGGCATAGGTTTTGTTGGCATAACGTTTGGTCGAAGGAAGGTGCGAACATGGAAGAGCTGAAGATCATACCGATTTGGGGATGGATTTTGCTTATCTCTGTCTTGATCGCACAATCAACGTGGCTATTCATCGATGCTCGTAAAAGGGACAGTATGCCTTGGTTTTGGGGGTTATGGGGTTTGATTCAGGCGCCGATGCCGCTTCTCTTTTATTTTATTTTTGTGCGGAGCGGATGGTTTCCACGTCGCCGTGGAAAAGGAAATGAATAGCCTGATCATTTTTAAATCGAACTAAGGGGGCTTTAAAATGAATAATCAAATCGAATTATCGGATATATTACCTATCATTGCACCAATAATCGTTATTCAATTGATCTTAATGGTGATTGCATTGGTATTGTGTGCTAAGGCGGAGAGTACACGCGGTCCTAAGCTGATGTGGGTTTTAATTATTATATTTGTAAATATTTTTGGCCCGATCGCCTTCTTTATTGCTGGAAGGAGGAATGAAAGATGAGCGCATTGCTTCAGGTGAAGGGACTCACAAAAACGTTCGGTACAGTTGATGCAGTAGCTGGAATCGATTTTTCGATTGCGACAGGCCACTGTGTTGCCCTTCTAGGACCGAACGGAGCAGGGAAAACAACAACAATTAAAATGATTACAGGCCTGCTTAAGCAGACGGCAGGACAAATGGATTTTATGGGATCTGCTCAAGCAGGCAATCATCGTGAGTTGATTGGATACTTGCCGCAATCACCGTCGTTCTATAATTGGATGACTGGAATGGAATATGTGATATATGCAGGTAAATTATGCGGTCTCAGCGCTGCAGAGGCCAAAAAACGAGCCAAAGAGTTGCTGGAGCGTGTCGGGATTTCCTCTGCTGCGAAGCGGAGAATAGGCTCCTATTCCGGAGGCATGAAGCAGCGCTTAGGTCTGGCTCAAGCGCTTGTCCATCAGCCTAAGCTGCTTGTTATGGATGAGCCCGTTTCAGCGCTTGATCCGATTGGACGCAGAGAGGTGCTTGAATTGCTGCGTGAGCTGAAGCGGGAGACGACGGTGCTTTTCTCGACGCATGTTCTGCATGATGCCGAGGAACTGTGTGATGATGTCATTATTATTCGGAATGGGAAAGTTGCGCTGCAAGGAGCGATTGAGAAGATTCGCAATGAGCATCGCAAACCGATCATTGAGCTTCAGATTGAACGTGATGCAAATTCAGAACGCTGGTTATCCTCTTATGTAGAGCGTATCCAGCCGGCCCTTACGAATAGCGGCAAAACTAGTCTCTTTCAAGATGTTCAATTGCACAATGGAATTGCACGATTTACTGTAAACGAAGTGGATGCAGCTAGACGGAGTTTGCTTGAAGAATTGACGAGAGAACAAGTTAAGGTAAGCAAATTGGAGATTGGTCATTCATCATTGGAGGATTTATTTATGAGGGTGGTGACTGCATGAGTACAAAAGAAATGAGTCGTTTACAGACAGTTACTGTTCCTTCAGCTGGATCGTCAAGCTTTACTCGATACATGGTTATGGTTCAAAAGGAGCTTCTCGAACTTATGCGAAGCTTTAAGCTGCTATGGGTGCCATTAGTATTTATATTGCTCGGTATTATGCAGCCGGTATCAACCTATTTCATGCCGGTCATATTGGAGAAGGCAGGAAGTTTGCCGGAGGGAACGGTTATCGAAATTCCTACGCCGCTCGGTACTGAGGTTCTTGCACAAACACTGCAGCAATTTGGCACACTAGGGGTTCTTGTTCTCGTGCTCGTTTGTATGGGGACGGTGTCTGGTGAGCGTATCAACGGCTCAGCATCACTTATTCTTGTAAAGCCGATTTCGGTATTATCTTACATCTGCTCCAAATGGACAGCTATCGTTATGCTTACCTGGGGTTCATTTATAGCGGGGTATCTTGCTTCTTGGTACTATACAGGCTTGTTGATCGGCGATGCTCCAATGGATAAGGTGTTTAACAGCTTGCTTATCTACGGTTTATGGCTCACCTTTGTAGCAACGATTACGCTCCTTTTCAGCTCGCTGCTTCGGAGTCCGGCGGCTGCGGCGTTCTCGGCATTGGGGGGAGCTGTCATTTTATCCATTTTGACGGGGCTGTTTCCTAAGGCACTGGGGTGGAGTCCAGGCGCATTAAGCGGTTTTGCCTATCAAGCCGCGGTATCAGGTATAGAAAATAATTATCGATTCGGTTGGTCGATTTTGATCACAATGATATGTATTGCAGCGTCTATTTGCTTATCAGCAACGGTTCTTCGCAGAAGTTCAGCTGTTGAATAATGTAATTATTCCGTCTATCAACTCTCTTCGATTGGACACCGCTATCATTTTTTAGTAGGATAGTAGTGAAAGAATCAGCGGCGAAGAAACAGGAGTTGAGGACGATGCTACAGCTAGGCACAAAGGTCGTCATTGTGGCTGACCAATATGAACAAAACCTGCCCATCGGGGAACATGGTTATATTATAGCTTACGACCGCAATGCGGATAATGTATTTGATTACGTGCTCAGAGTACCCTCTGCGAATCGTAATTTCCTTATTCCTGATGAAGATGTAGAACTTGAAGAGGTACTCATTCAAGATGAGGTTGACCGCATTGAACGTGAGGCTTTAATTGATTTTGCTCTTGCTACACATAATGAAGAATTGTTTAAACGAATTATGAACGGTGAAGAAGAAACGGAAGCGGAACCAGAGAGTACGGCAACGGAGACGCTTAGCCCAGCGGACTTTATTCGTCAGGTTAATTTAAAGGCTTGGATTTAAAAGAATAGCTTGAGCTTTGGACTGTCCTGTAAGTCACTTTGGTGACCGCGGAACAGTCTTTTTTTTATGCCTAGAATTATAGAGATTTATGTGAGCTTGTGGTGATAAAATGGACGAAATGTTATGAACCGTGGAAGGGGCTGCTGCATTGCACAGAGAGAGCGTTAAAAGATTGATCAAAATAGCAGTATTTCTACTCATTACAATTGTATTGACAGCCAGCCTGCAGGCATTAACGCAATCTAACCGAGACTTGCCGCAAGCAAAGCGGGGAGTGCTGGATTTATCTAATTGGAGCCTTGAGCAGGATGGCCCTGTTTTTCTTGATGGTGAATGGGAATTTTACGAAGGACAGCTGCTTACGCCTGCCGATTTTCACCAAAACAATTCGGGAATTTCTTATTTATCTGTACCTGCTACTTGGACAGGGAAAAACGCTAAAGGAGGTATGGCTCGAAAAGGCTTTGGGACATATCGTCTAAAGATTCTTCTCCAAGATGAAAAGGAAGGTTTGGGTCTGAAAACAAGAAGTATCCGAATGGCTCATCGGTTATTTATTAATGGCAAATTGGAAAGCGAAAGTGGACAACCATCCTCGAGCAAAAAATTGAACATACCTGGAAATACGCCTTCTAGCGCTTTTTTTCAAACCGAAACGAGGGAAGTTGAGCTTGTTATTCAGATATCCAATTATGTGTTTGTCACTGGGGGGATCGTCAATTCGATTTCGTTCGGATTGGATTATGATATTAGCAAGATGAATGGCAGACAGCTAGGCATAGGAATTGGACTTGTTTTGATTATGGGTATGTTCGGGGCGTATCATCTTATCTTTTATTATCTTGGACGGAGGAATAAAGCTTACTTGCTTAGCGGATTGTACCTGCTAATCTTGTCTTTAGAGCGTTCACTGAATGGTGAGAAAATATTTCAACAGCTGCTTCCGAACATTCCATTCGACATCACTTATAAGCTGCTTGATTTGAGCCAAGTTTTAAGTGCTATGGTCATTATTATATTTTTTTGTTCATTTGATGCCAGGTTATTGTCGCCGAGAAACTTAAAGCTGTTTCAAACGCCATTTATCCTTTATATTGCTGCTGTTTTGCTGCTGCCGTACAGCGTTCACATTAATGTAAAAGGTTTAACTTTATATTATTTAGGGCTGTTGGTGTCGTATATCATTTTGAAAATGGCTGTATTTTACATACGCAGTGAGAGTACTTCGTCTGAAGGGAAAGAATGGCTTCTGTTCATTGGGAGCGGCGTTTCTTTGATGGTTTTTCTCCTATACGATGGTCTCTACTCGACGAATGTCGTAGACACTAATTTAGTGGGAACATTCGGTATTATCGGATTTATTGTCATTATAAATATTTTGCTCGCTGTAAGATTTTCGAATGCCTATGAGAAAACTGAAATACTCTCCCGTCAATTGCTCGTTTCCAATCAACTGAAGGATGAGTTTTTGATGAGTACCTCTCATGAGATCAAAACACCTCTGCACGGTATTATGAACATGACAGCTCATTTGCTTGAGGATGAGGATCATAATTTGCAGCCAAAGCAAAAACAAAATCTTTGGTTGATCAAGGATACTTCCACTAAACTGTCTATGTTAATTCATGACTTAATTGATGTAAGCCGCTTGAAGCATGGAGAATTAAGGCTGCATATGACAGTGGTGGATTTGCGAGTAGCCGTTCAGATCGTATTTGATGTACTGCAATTCGAGCTAGCTGGGAAGTCGGTGCGATTAGACAATCAGGTGGAAGTGGATATTTGGGTAGTTGCAGATGAAAGCAGACTTAGACAGGTGCTCTATAATCTGATTTATAACGCAATTAGGCATACAGAGAACGGCTGGATAAGGGTTAATTCGAGGTTGTTGGACAATAGGGTAGCTATCACTGTTGAGGATACGGGAAAAGGAATTCCGAGCAATAAATTTTTGAAGGTTTTCGAATATTTTGAGCAGCTGGAAGAAACGCTTCCGTCGGATGGTTATATGGGAATGGGCGTTGGTCTGTACATTAGCCGCAAGCTGGTTGAGCGAATGGACGGCGAAATTCGAGTGGATTGGTCCGAGATCGGTGAAGGAACTCGTATGCTCTTTACACTGCCTAGGGCTTTAGACATTCAAGGCTATCGGGAAGCTTCGGCATCCTCAGAAAACGAAATGGTGCAGCGAGTGACAGCTGATCACGCCTCGCTCGACGTTATAGGCTATTATGATCGTACCATTTTAATAGTGGATGACGAGGCCTCCAATATTTATAGCTTATTACATATATTAAAGCAGCATCGATACAATGTGATTACAGCATTTTCGGCTAAAGAAGCGATGTTCAAGATGGACGAGCATCCTCGTGTGGACCTTGTTATTTTAGATGTCATGATGCCGGGTACTTCTGGTATTGAGCTATGCCGTACACTGCGAGACCGCTATTCGATTCTAGATTTGCCCATTCTCTTCGCGACTGTTAAGGACACACCTGCAGATATTGCGTTAGGTTTCAGGGCAGGTGCTAATGATTATATAACGAAGCCATTTGATGGTGAGACGCTGCTTGCTAGAATCCAAACATTGATTGCAATGAAAACCTCCATTCAGGAGGCCATTCAAAATGAGCTAGCCTTTCATCAGGCTCAAATTAAGCCTCATTTTTTGTTCAACGCGTTAAGCAGCGTTATTTCCTTCTGTTATACAGATGGAGAAAAAGCAGCCTATTTATTGTCGATGCTAAGTCAATATATACGCTACATTTTAGATACGGATCGATCTAATTTAGTCGTTCCTCTAGACCGTGAGCTTGAATTGATTCATGCCTATGTTGAGATCGAAAAGGCTAGGTTTGGAGAGCGGTTTACTTTTATCTCTCATGTAGATGAAGGTCTTCAAGATGTAGAGATTCCTTCTTTATGCATACAGCCCTTTGTTGAGAATGCGATCCGTCACGGGTTGTTTGATAAAGAGGGAGAGGGCACTGTTTCATTAAAGATTAATGAAGGACATGGCTATATACAAGTAACCGTCGAGGACGATGGTGTTGGAATGTCGGATATTCTGCTTAGTCAAATAACGAGCGGAGAGAAGCGGGATGGGGGCATTGCTATCGCTAATATTCGAAAGCGGCTAGAGGCCATTTCTGGTGCTGCATTCACCGTTCATTCAGAGCAAGGGAGCGGAACAAAGATAACGATGTATTTGCCTTATGGTATCGTATAGGGTGAATAATCATGACGCAACACTTGGACGATATTTTGGATGAAGGATTAAAGGGGTGAAGATTATGTTTCGGGCTGTCATTATTGAAGATGAGAAGCCGATATTGGAATTGATGAAGGTTATTTTAGGACGGAATACTAATTACACCATTGTGGGAGCGTTCACTAATCCTATTGAAGCACTAGAGAAGATGGAAGACATTAAGCCCGACGTAGCTTTCATAGATGTGGAGATGCCTAAGATGAATGGGCTTGAGCTTGCACGGAAAGTACGGGCGTTAACGATACAGACAGAAATTGTTTTTACAACTGCTTACAAGAACTATGCTCTGGACGCGTTTGGGGTAGAAGCGATTGATTATATTTTAAAGCCAGTAACACCTTCAACAATTGAACGGGTGACAGAACGTTTAGTTAATCGGCAGCGCGCAACTACAATGGTCATCCCTCAAAAGGATTTATCTATGATCCAATGTTTTGGTGGGTTCGAGGTTCGCAATTCGGAAGGGGTTCCTGTACATTTTCGGACACGCAGGGCTGAGGAGCTGTTTGCCTATTTTCTGTGTCATTCGGGACGCAATATTAGCAAATGGCAGGTAATGGATTTGTTGTGGCCGGATATGCCGGAGGAGAGAAGCTCTTCCAATCTATACAATACAATTTATCTTATGAAGAAAATATTGAAAGAAAATGAACTCGGCATGAGCATTCGCAAAATGAATGATGGTTACATGATGGAAACGGGAAACCAAATGTATGATGCGCTAGCGTTCCAACGCTCAAATGTCTCTTTTGCCGAGGGGAAGCTGGATAGGGAGCAAATGGAGTATTTATGTGCGCTGTATCAAGGGCCGCTGCTGGATGGGAAAACCTATCTATGGAAAATACCACTGGAGGAAGCTTATTTTAAACAATACTCCACGATGACCAAAAAGCTAGTTGAAGATGATTTATTATCGAATGACTGGAATCAAGCGGAGCATCGCCTCGACAAATATTTGGCTGTTTATCCGCTCCATGAAGAGATGAATCAGCTTATGATCGATATTTATGAGAGACAAGGGAACAGAGAGAAGATGCTTCGACTATATACGAAATATGAGAGGGCCAGCCGCGAAGAGCTTGGAATAGAGCCGTCTTTGGAAATGAAGAGCAGGTTATCTACGTTCTAGATTCATTAAAAATA
>NZ_JBFTSN010000101.1:0-17744 GCF_056400045.1 Paenibacillus sp. 01L418 | reverse complement strand
GTATTCACTTGATCAAGCCGATGCTGCATCATTGAAAACAAAGGGACGGTAATCCGAGTTGTAATGATGAGGAAGAGAGCTAATAAGGGTATCATTGCGAGCAAAATAATAGACAGGCGCGGGCTGATGACAAAAGCCATGATCAGACTGCCGATAATAATGAATGAACTGCGTGCAAATACGCGGAGCAGCAGCAATACTAAGTTCTGAATTTGTGTGACATCACCCGTCAGTCTCGTCACGATGGAGCCTGAACCAAAACGGTCAAGCGATCGAAGCGACAGCGACTGTATTTTTTGAAACAGCTCCTGCCTCAGATCAGCCCCAAAGTTTTGCGATGCTATCGTCGAGAACACCGTGCAGCCGACACCTGCGATTAGTCCGATCAATGCGGCGATCAGCATTTTGGGCGCGGTGCTCGCGATTGCTGTGAGATCACCTGCTATAATGCCCTCATTCACAATGCTCGCCATGAATCGCGGCTGCAGCAAATCCATGACCACCTCTAGCAGCATAAACAGCGGTGCCAGCACAGCGCTCAGCCAATATTTCCTCAAAAATCTAGTGAGCTTTAACAACTTACCACCTCAATCTCCCATCATTTTGCGCAAACTGCAATAAAGAGGGCAGCGCGACCCGCTCCCTCTTGATAAAGTAATTATAGCATCCATCCTCTCGTTTCTACACCTAAATAATCATAAAATAATGTTAATGACTCGCTTTTGAACTTTCCACCTGTTAAAATCAAAATACCATTTAAAAGCTGTGCGTAACTGGCGGAACATGGGCAACCATGAGGAAGCGCACAGATCATTAGCCGTACGCCTGGGCAAAGGTAAGGGGACATACCCCTTGCCTTTTTATGTTTTTTTAACATTTATTTATAAGGGGCTGAGGTAGAAGATGACCGAGAAACTGATTTTGGATGGAGCCATTGTGGCCGATGCGATTAAAGAGCAGCTGAAAGAAAGAGTTGAGATTCTTAGCAAGCGGGGAATCATTCCATGCTTAGCGACGATACTGGTGGGCGATGACCCTGCGTCTGAAACCTACGTTCGAATGAAGGGCAATGCATGCAAGCGGCTTGGCATTGATTCCAAACGTATTCATTTGAACAAAAACATTTCAACGGATGATTTAATTGACGTTATTTTGCAGCTTAATGAAGACCCGCTTATTCACGGCATCCTCTTGCAGCACCCTGTACCGCATCAAATTGATGAGCGTGCTGCCTTTGAAGCGATTAGTATCCATAAGGATGTTGATGGTGTAACCGCGTTAGGTTTTGCTCAAAATGCATTTGGTTATGCCCAGTATCCGTCATGTACCCCTGCTGCTATTATGGCTATTCTTGATTACTATGAAATCAAGGTCGAAGGCAAACATGCCGTCGTCGTTGGACGAAGCCCGATTCTAGGCAAACCCGTTTCTCAGATGCTGCTGAACCGCAATGCAACCGTAACAACCTGTCATTCCAAAACAGAAAATTTAGCGGAGCTATTGCGTCTTGCCGATATCGTCGTTGCTGCAGTCGGCAAACCAAGCTTTATTCAAGGCGAATGGATTCGCGATGGCGCTGTAGTACTTGATGCAGGGTACAACAAAGGGAATATTGGGGACGTTGACTACGAGGCATGCCTAGCAAAAGCAAGTGCGATCACCCCTGTGCCTGCAGGCGTAGGTCCTGTTACGATCGCCACGCTTCTGAAGCATACGGTTGACTCCGCTGAGCGATTTGCACTTCAATAAGAGATATAGGAAGAAAAACGAGGGGATCTTATTTGCCGCTTTGCAGCTAAGATCCCCTCGTTTGTTCTATGGGATGTCTACACATCCCGTTCTAATAAATACCTCGCTGTAAACTGATCGGTAATGAGTACATTCGTGTAGCCGCCGCGCAGCGCGCCATAAATGCCATCTACCTTCTTCGCTCCGCCTGCCACAAGTATCGACTGGTCCTTGCGTTTCAGTTCATCGAGACTGATTCCAATCGTGCGCTGGTTCATGAGTGTTGAACAAATATTGCCTGTAATATCGATATAGCGTGAGCATATATCGCCAGCTGCTTTCTCGCGAATAATTTCCAGATCTGAATCTGTGAAATAATTGGCTCTAATTAATACAGAATCATCCGTAGGTGCTCCTACGGTTACAACGGCAATATTAGAAAGCTTCCCTAGCTCCAAAATATTGCGGATATGGCGATCCGATTCAATCGTCCGCTTCACAACCTCATGGTCAACAAGCGCCGGCAGCGGAATAAAGTAAGGTATCGTATGGAAAGCCTTGCCGAATAAATGAACAATTTCATAAGCGTATGTATTGGTTTCCGAATGGCTAACCCCGCCGTTGAGCTGCACGACCTTTACGTCGCGAACCGGCTTATCCTTAAGCTGAGAAGCCATTTGAAAGAGCGTCGTTCCCCACGTTGTCGCAATGATATCGCCATCTTTTACCGTATCGTATAAATAGTTCGCTGCCGCTTCGCCAATATACTTTTTTACGATGCTGTCCTCATACTGAGGCACAGAAACGATAACCGCTTTTTTCAGCCCAAACTTCGCTTCCAATCGATTCGCCAGAACAAAATTGTTTTCGTTCGGGTGTACGATTTTTATTTGAACATACCCCTCATCCTTCGCCTGCTGTAAAAATCTTGATATCGTAGGGCGCGATACCCCCAGCTTCTGAGCGATTTCTTCCTGATTATAATCCAGTTCATAATACAGCCTTGCTACATCAATCATTTTGCTAAGCTTATCATCCAGTCGATCATCAGCCATCCAAGTTTCACTCTTTCTATTTATGTCTAGAAATGCAAACGGTATCTACTCCCTCTAATTTAACATAGGTTTCAAATGAAGTGTCGCCTTCTTTGTATGAAAACAACAAATCTTACTAAAAAAAACGTCCCCCCCACTCATAACAAGTGGAATGGGACGCTTTTGCTTAATTAAATTCCGTTTCTTCCTTCATACTCTAGTGCGGACAAAATCAGTGTAACCACATCTGCTCTTGTTGCATTTTTCTTAGGTGCAAATTTATTGCCGCCCATGCCTGCTACTAGTCCTTCGGCTTGTGCCGCAGCGATATAAGGACGAGCCCATACAGGAATGTCACTCAAATCAGCAAACGTCGGCTTCGCCTTCGGATCAACTTTAATGCCTAGTGCGCGAACAAGAATTACGGTCATTTCCGTTCTTGTTAATTCACTTGATGGTCGAAGCGTATTATCCTCGTAGCCCGCAATGACCTTATCCTCGATAAGCTGTGCAAAGAAGGAGCGTGCCCATGCAGGAACTTGACCCGCATCTGCAAAGTCCAGCTTGCTTGTCGACGATTCAAGCTTCAGCGCTCTGCCAACCATTGTAATAAATTGTGCTCTTGTTGCTGTGTCTCCAGGGTGGAACGTACCGTCTCCATACCCATTAACAAACCCAATTTCCACTGCCTTCGATATAGCATCTGCAGCCCAGTGGCCGCGTACATCACTAAATGTGATGGTTGGCGTCGGTGTTGGTGTCGTCACCGGCGGTGTCGTCGGTGTTGGCGTTGGTGTCGGCGTCGGTGTTGTCACCGGCGGTGTTGTTGGTGTTGGAGTAGGTGTTGGAACTACAACATTCACATCAACAATACGTCCTTCTGTCGTTGCATTAATCGTACCTAATTGATTGATATACTCCAAGAATACCTCGTAGTCAACAATATTCATTTCGTGCTGGCGTCCAGCATCTTTGGCTTGCTTCATCGAACGATAGAAATCGCCGCCATTAGCCATAAATGAGTTTGTTGCTACAAAATAATAAGCATTCAAATCAATTGCACTGTAGCTGCCGTCTGCGTTTTTGATTTCAACCTTCGTAATGCGTTCGCCAGCCTGCTTAAGAATTCCGTCTGCATCCAAAATTTCTGGTTTCTTACTAGAATCGTAGTAGAAGCGCATTCCTGATACTTGCGGGAAGCGGCCTTGTCCTGTTTCGATTCCACTCACACCGTTCTCAAGCGCAGCAATAATTTCTTGGCCCGTCATACGAAGCGCTGTAAGGTTGTTTCCGAAAGGCATCACCGTTAGCAACTCACCCATCATGATGTCTCCATCTACTTTACCTTCAGCTGTCTTCTTAATCGAAGCGCGAATGCCGCCGCCATTCTGAATACCTACATAACCTTTTACATCTAATTCCTTTAATGCCTCATTGCTGTTTACAAAGCTTTTTACTTTGGAGACCATTCCGTCTGTCATTAGGTTTCCGAGATTGGTTTCCTTTGCTCGTGCAGAAGCACGTTCACCATCTAGGAACACATTTGTTTTGCCGATCACTTGTTTCTGAATACTCTCAACACCCGCACTGTATGGCTTCAGCATTTCAACAGCTTCCGGGTCTGCTGCATAACCGCTAACTGTAAGCAGCTTGCCATTCCATGCGGTCAATACCCCTTTGTTATTGAACTCGAGGTCCAAACGGCCCAAATAATTGCCATACTCTTCTGCCTGTACAACGAGAGTTGGTTCTCCCGCAGCATGATATACAAGCGGTGCGTCAACCTTCGTGTGGCTATGTCCACCGACGATAACGTCAATGCCTGTAACCTTCTCAGCCAATACCTTATCAAATTCATTTCCTAGATGCGTCAATGCCACAATCTTATTGATGCCTTCTTTTTGGAGCATTTTGACCGTTTCTTCAGCTTTCTTAATATAATCCTCGAACACAATATTATCTCCTGGCGAAGCAAGGAATTTTGTGTCCTCCGTTGTTAAGCCGAATACGCCGATCTTTTGCCCGCCTTCATCCAATATGATCGCGTCATAAATTTTACCTTTCGCAGCTGGTTTACCGATTGCCTGCTCAGACACAAGTCCGTTCATTGCAGGTTCCTTGCTGAAGTCGATATTTGAGCTTACAAACGGGAACTCCGCTTTTTTGATAAAATCAGCAAGTACGGATGGACCTTTATCGAATTCGTGGTTTCCGAATACCATCGCGTCATAACCGATCTTATTCATAAACTCCAAGTCCGCTTGACCAAGATATTTGTTGAAGAACAGCGTTCCTGAGAACACATCACCTGCATCAAGCAAAATAGAGTCTTTTACTTCTGCACGAATTTCTTTAATCGCTGTAAAACGTTTTGCAATCGAATCAAGGTGAGCATGCGTGTCGTTCACATGCATAATCGTTAGCTTGAATGGATCGTTCTCACCTGGAAGAGGCTCGCCTTTTAGATCAACAATCCGCCCTTCAACAGCTGAAGTTGCCGCCGTAATAGTTCCAAGCTTCTGAATGTAGCTCGTAAATACTTCATAGTCCGGCAAATACAATAAGTTTACGCGTCCTTCTTTATAGGCCTTCTCAAGTGAAGCATAGAAATCTCCGCCTTTGGCCGTAAAAGCATTTGTTGCAACTTCATATTTTGCTTTCAAATCAATCGGAACGTAGCTATCTCCGTTTTTCACTTGAATGCGCACTACACGCTCGTTCACTGGTTTAGTCGAGTCATAGTCAAAACGCATTCCAGCGATATGCGGGAAGCGACCGTCCTTAGTCGTTGTAATCGTAGACACACCGTTTTCCATTGCATCCTTGATTTCTTGTCCCGTTAATGTGATCGTAACCAAATCGTTATTGAATGGAAGAACAGTTAATACTTCCCCCTGAGTGATCGGCCCTTCGCTAATCGTTTCACGTATGCCACCGCCATTTTGCAGCGCAATGACCGCATTTGTTCCTGCCGCTTTCGCTGCTGCCAGCATACCGTCAGCGATTAAATTTCCAAGGTTTGTTTCTTTTGAGCGCACATCAGCACGAAGGCCATTCAAAATAACATCCGTATTCCCTACTACCGTTTTTGACATCTCAAGAACGCCAGGCTTGTATTTCGATTCTAAAATTTGTTTAGCGTCGGCATCCTCAGCAATGTTAAACTCCTTACCCGTCATCGCATCGATGGATATCAGTTGATCATGCCATTTGGTTAGAATACCTTCATCGTTAAAGCTCACTTCAAGCTTGCCAAGGAACTGGCCTTTTTCACCTGTTTGAACGATAAGCTTTGGTGCGCTCGGATCCGAATTGTCGACAACTGCTGCATCTAATTTCGTATGACTGTGTCCTCCGACAATGATATCGATACCTTGCACCGCTTTAGCAAGCTCCACATCTGCCTCATAACCAATGTGAGATAAAACAATGATTTTGTTAATGCCTTTTCCTTGAAGCATAGCAACTGTCTCTTTGGCTTTCTCTACTGCATTTTCGAAAGTTACATCGCCCGGTGAAGCGATATTAGCCGTATCTTCTGTGGTAAGACCAATGATTCCGACTTTCGCACCATTTATATCTTTAATAAGTGCCGGATATATGGTTGCACCAACGGTTCCATTGCCTATTTCGTTTTTGAACAATTCGTTCAAAACAACATCTTTCGAAAAATTCACATTAGACGAAACGAAAGGAAACGATGCATTTTTAATAAAATCAGCAAGTACATTCGAATTTTTGTCAAATTCATGATTACCGAAGGTCATAACATCATATTGAACTAAATTCATAAATGCAAGGTCCGCTTGTCCCAAGTATTTGTTGAAATACAGCGAGCCTGAGAACACATCTCCAGCATCGACCAGAATCGGATTCTTCGAGCTTGCTTTTGCTTCCTTAATCGCCGTTACACGGCGTAGGATGTTGTTCGGTACGCTCGTCGTATCTAAATCCAAATTCGCATGCGTATCATTTGTATGCAATACCGTCATTGCAAATTCTGATTTTTTCTTAGCTGACAGATCCAGCTGCGCAAGAAGCGGATCATGATCGCTCACTCTGCCCTGTTCTGTAGAGAAATCAGCATTGACATGTACTACGTCGATTTCTGCTTTTGTCCCATTTGCTTTATCAACGAGAATGTGATCAAGCGTTTGAGAGTTACCGTCATAGATATACGAGTAACGTTCTGAAACCGGCAGCGTATCTACAAGGTTTGTCAATTCATTGCCTTTAATTTTGTTCAATGTGCCAGAGAATTGGAAATCGTTAAAGTCGCCTAGCACGACTACACTTGCTTCAGGGTCTTTCGTTGTCAAATCCTTCACGAAGCTGTTAACAGCTTCCGCTTGCTTCGCGCGCTGCACTTCGCTGCTGCGAACAACCGGCTGAACATCACCCCAAGGCTTGCCGTCTCCACCTTTTGAATTCAGATGGTTCGCAATCGCAACAACTCGTTTTCCTTGGAACATAAATTCTGCTACAAGCGGTTTACGAGATGAAGCAAATGTTGAAGCGTCATCAGAGCCAATACGGCCAGGATTTTGCGTTAAGCCGCCAATTCCGTTTACTTTAATTGTTGATTTGTAATCGCCTTTCGTTCCTTGAGCAAGTGTTACACGGTCGGCTTGATATAAGAAGCCTACACGGATATTACCGCCAGGAGCGCCGCCATCTTTATTTCTCTCAGGAGCGATGTCTGTATAAGAATACGTAGGTCCGCCTTTTGCTTTAATCGCATCAATCAGCGTTTTGAAGCTTTGGGCAGCATCCGTATTTTCCGTATCCTTTTCGCCATCGTTGTCTTGTACTTCCATTAAACCGATAATGTCTGGCTGCTTCATATTCGTTACAATAATTGAAGCAATTTTTGCAGCTTTAGCTGTTTGATCTGCGCTGAAGTTTTCCACATTAAATGTAGCAATCGTCAGCTTGTCCGGGTTCGGTACAATACTCGTTACCTTCTGGACGTTTGTACTGCGTACGATAGTTGGCAAAGCTTGTGTAGGCAACAGTTTATACAGATCACCAGCGTATTGAATTACGCCAACGATATTGCCGTTAAAAGCATCGCCAGTTTTAATTTCTGCACCAGCTGGCTTTGATCCGCCTACATACAGCTTCTGCGGGTTCAAGCTGCTATCAATAGCAGACAAACCATTTCCTTGCAATACAATTCCGCCTACAGCGGTTTTCACTGGATTGTTAGCACCATTATCAAACGTAATTGGAGTTACCGCATTCGCGTAAGGTCCAGTAATCGTTGGATTTTTCACTTCAACGAGCATGCTCTCCAAACTCTCGAAGAAATCAATTGCATCGTTCTCTGGGTTGAACTTGCTAAAGCTGTCGGTATCGATCAGGTTAGGAATGATTCGACCGCCTGTTCCTACCAATGTAGCTTTAGGAAGCTGGTTATCGCTCGATACTTTAGTAATTGTTGCTGCATTAATTTGCGTTACAGTCAAAGATGGACTGTTTCCAAATTCCTCTACAGTACCTGTGACTGATACCTCATCCTTAACAGCTAGACCATGTGCAGGCTTGTACACCTGAATAGCCTCGGACGTATTCGGATTCTCATCCTGATCCTCATCAGGTGCCTGCATGTAGAAGGAATTCGCGCTGACCGAAGTAATAATACCAGTAACATTCGAAACCTTTACATTGGTATAGATCGATTTATGCGTCTCACCTTGAATTGTATGAATGGCAATACCATTGGTATTTTCTAATACTTTATACGAAAATGTCGATACATCGCTTGTCACTCCACCAGCTGTCACAACCGCTTTAATGACCATATCCGCATTTACGACAATAGCTTTCGTATAAAGCGTTCCTGTAGTAGCTGTCGGAACAGTTCCGTCTGTCGTGTAACGAATCACACCGCCCGGAACTAGTGAGCTTAGCGATACAGCTCCTCCTGCGTTAATGCCGCCTGACGGAATGCTCGCTTGAACAGCCAACCGTTTCTCAACAATGTCGAGTGTATTACGCGGCAATAATTCCAATCCTACACTGGAATGGAACGTCATAACGCCAGTAACCTGCTCGAAGGTCTTACCTGCCACGAACGAAGCATCGGAAGAATAAATAATAACTTTGCCGCCATTCACAGCATCCGTAGCTGTAACAACGCCGCTGGCAACACTTTCAACTTTAATATTTTTGACTTGAACCAAACGTGCTTCGAATTTGTTGCGATTTTCAGTCGTTTTGCCAAAGCTCGAAGAATCAACAACGATCTGATCTGGAACAGGAGCAGAACCCGTTACTTTTGCATTTTCAGCAGATGCCTCCAATTGAAGCAACCCCGAAAATTCAGTCAGCTTGCCGAAAGCCTCAATGACGTCCCCCGGCTGTGCCGAGACGCTGCTTGGAACTCTAACAATAATGCCTCCGTTTTGATCCTGTACAAAAAGATTTACAAAAGCGCCTGAATCCGCTCGGTGTGTTACAACACCACTAAGCGTTACGCTTGTACCAAGTGCAGCCGCACGTGCTTGTGCGATAGTCACTAGTGTAGAAATCGTATAAGAATATTCACGCAAAGCACTATTTGGAAAACCTTCTTTTTTGGCATAAGTATGAACCGTTGTAGGCGCATTAATTTTGATTTCTGTTACATTCGGCTGATACAACGTAAAGTCCTCTGGAGCAACTTGCGTTTCTCCTGCACCGTATACACTATAGTAAACACTAGCGCCAACTGTTGGCGTCGAGAGCTTAATGATTGTACCCGGAAGTACAGCTCCTTCGTTTACGTCTGGCGTTACTGCTTCAACATCAACAGCGACAACGCCGTACGTGGAGTTGCGCGGGTCGGGTGTCAGAATGTCAAAGTCCGCGGAGTTATTATCTGTATCCTTCCCGCGGCTGTCACTTGCTGCTCCTGTATCTGCTTTACGAATGGCAGCTTTTGAGCTGGATAAAGCTGCTGTTGGCTGCTTTTCAGATTCGTTCGCTGCTCCGTAACCAATAAAGTCAATCTTATCTGATGTTTTGTTTAACAGTTCTACCTTCCCATCAGAGACGCTCATTGCCAATGTCCCTACAACATCAGGTGTTGGAAGGCTTGCTCCCACGGCAGCGTTACTCGCTTGTTGAATGAGAAAGTAGCCTTTTGATTTAATAGTCCCTGTTAAATTTGTTGTATTTCCAACTGTGAAGGCACCTTCTTTACTTGCGTATCGAACGCTCCAACCTGTCAAAACAACGTCTTTATTCGTAGGATTATACAATTCGATAAAATCATTTCTCAGTGTTGCTCCGCTGTTTCCCCCACCGCCATACACTTGTGAAATAACGATATTATCTCCTGCAGGCGACGCCTGAACCGGCGCACCTAAGCTGCCGAGCGTGCCTCCAACCAAAAGAAGAGCCGCTAACAGCATGCAAGCTTTTCTTTGTATTCGTATGACCAATTTGTGCATCCTACATTTTCCCCWCTCCACAACCAGTAATGAATAAAATAGTTTACCCAACAATTAGATTAGCTACAAAGTGTAATCACAACATCAAAATGAAATTAAGTTCTCGTAAACATGCACATTTGTTCATAGATGGCAATAAAAAATCCCCTTACTCCAAAAACATGCATAACATCCGTGAACAGACTATTTGCATTGATGAAGGAAGGGGAATTTAACTTCGGGCCCAAAGTTTATGAACCATCTACTCTTAAATGTGATGTAAACTAACACAAGACTTTATGGAGAGTATACAACGGAACATTTTTCCTGTCAATTGGTAGAAGGATTTGTTTTAAATAGACTAAAATTGTGTTTGAAGTACCATATACATAACTTAACATGTAACTTTAATGGGTCGTTTTGTCTATTTAATAAATGCCGAAGTGGTTCTTTCCGTATATTCAAGCTTAATGTTACAATATTTTCAAATCCATAATCGTGCCTAGAGATGTGTTGACCTTCTAAATTTTCTACGAAACTCCCATTAATATGTCGAAAGATACGGTATTCATAGGACTGAGAAGCAAAAAACAGGACTTATCAAACAAGCGGGAAATGCAAGGATGAGCTATAGATCACTGCAACAGAAATCTAACGAACACCAGACACCTTATTTGCTTTAAAATGTAACCTTTCTAGTTCTAACGAACCTAGAGGGCCTTATTAGACCTCAATTGATGTAAATGAGCTCTATTTTACACATATAACGTTATCTGAGTTCGTTAGAATTTATTTAGGACCTGATTATTGCAAATAGCAGCATGTAGGTTCGTTAGAATTCAGTCACTGCTCGTTGCTTCTAGGCTAGGCAGAATTCAGTATCTGCTCGTTACTTCTTAGTTCATTAGCATTCAGTATCTGCTCGTTACTTCTGGGTTCATTAGAACTAAGACTATGCTCGTTGCTTCTAAGTTCAACAGCATTCAGTAGCTGCTCGTTGTTTCTGGGTTCATTAGCATTCAGTTTATGCTCGATGCTTCTGGGTTCGTTAGAATTCAGTCTCTGCTCGTTGCTTCTATTYTCGTCAAAGCCAGCCGCCCCAAACCCGACAAGCACTACTCTCTACAATAAATCCACATCCACAGGTGATTACTTTGAAAATAGAACGATTGCTCGCTGTTATCATTTATTTATTGAATCACGGCAGAACAAGCGCTTCGGTTTTGTCCCAAAAGTTTGAAGTCTCAAACCGAACGATTCAGAGGGATATGGAAGCCATTAATATGGCAGGCATCCCCATCCTTTCATTCCCGGGGCTGCTCGGAGGTTTTGAAATTATGGAGGGCTACCGCTTAAGCCATCAGGTTCTCACTAAAGATGAGCTCGTTTCCGTAATGACAGGACTAAAAGGGCTGCAAAGCCATTCGGATGATCTTGATGTTGCCCGCACGCTGGAGAAGATGCGAGCCCTATTGAAAAAAAGCGATATTCATTATACGGATAAAGCACTGGAACAATGGATTATTGATTTATCCTCATGGGGCTGCAATGAGGAGGAGAAGAAAAAAACAACTCTCCTTCGACAGGCCATTCAGAAGAAAATGGTCGTAACCTTTGATTACACCAACTCCCAAGGCTGCTCAGCTAAAGCTGTCGTGGAGCCGGCTTCCGTCGTTCATAAAGGGTTCCATTGGTATTTGTACGGCTATTGCAGAGACAAAAATATAACAAAGCTTTATCGACTATCGAGAATGCGAAAACTAGCTGCCATATCCGAAATCTTTGACCGAGAAATCGCCGTTTATGACGCTGCAGCCATTGAAGCCGAATGGAAAATGAATACGAAGACGGTGCATTTGGTGATGCGTTTTCAACCTAGCGTTAAAGTGAGAGTCGAAGATTCTTTTCAAGAAGGAATCATTCGCTGTGAGAATGACGGTACAATGGTTGTTGAAATCGTCTATCCTGAGGATGAATGGGTATATGGCATGATTTTGAGCTACGGGGACGCCGTGGAAATAATGGAGCCGAAATATGTGAGGGATATTATCCGAGATAGAGCGAAAAAAATATGGCGGCTTTACAGCTAAAAAAAAGAACGAAACGATGACAGGCAGTTGTCGTGGTTTATGTACTACAATTCAGTTATATCTGATTGTAGGAGGATTATATGATTAAACAAAATGAACTTATTCAGCAGTTTGGCAGCTTAGCGCCGTGGTATTCATCCTTATCCCATATCACACCTGAACCAGCATGGCTTAATCCGATCAAGGAGGGCAAATGGTCCTCCGCAGAAATCATTGCCCATTTAGACAAATGGGATCAATATTTCATTACAAGCGTACTGCCCGAAGCTGAAAAACACAGCAAAGTTGAATTCCCGAACCACGATGAATATAATGCTGCCTCCTCGGCTTACGCATTATCCGGCATATTGCCTTCTGAAATTTTGAATCAAGCGATTGAGACAAGACAAAAACTTGTGCAAAAATTAACCGAAATGACTGAGCAGCAATTTTTTCATCCTATTATTGTACACGGAAATACACATTGTCCACAAACGAAAGCTCCCTATTCGATCGGATATTTAATTTTTGATTTTATCCAGCATGATGAGCATCATCGCAAACAAGTAGAAGAGTTTCTACTTCAGCCGCAGTCTAAGAAGTGATACAAGAGATCGCATAAATGAAGCCTATTTCAACTAAATCAGCACACGATTTAAATTATATATAGCAGCGGCAGCCTCGGAATAATTCCATTCCTTGGCTGCCGCTATTCTCATTCCTATTCAAAGCATTAAAAGTAAACTTCTACCGTCCTTGTGTTTCCATCGCTACAGTGGCCGGCTCAGTCGATACTTTCTCGCCTTTCTGCAGCTGATACATTTTATAATATCTGCCTCGCAGCGCCATTAGAGTATCATGATTGCCGCGCTCAACGATTTCACCGCGATGCAAGACGAGAATCTGATTCGCTTCTCGAATGGTGGACAAGCGATGCGCGATAATTAGTGTTGTCCTGCCTTCACTGACCACCTTCAAGGCTTGCTGAATCAGCCCCTCCGTCTCACTGTCGATGCTGGCTGTCGCCTCATCCAATATAAGAATAGAAGGATCGAAGGCTAAAGCTCTAGCGAAGGAGATAAGCTGCCGCTGTCCCGAAGACAACGTGCTGCCGCGCTCAACTACAGGTTCATCATAGCCGCCAGGCAGCTGCTCTACAAAAGTTGCTGCCCCAACATCCTTCAGCACGCTTTTCACGCGATCTATTGTGATGTCCTTGTTGTACAGGCTGACGTTGAATTTAATGTCGCCTGCGAACAAGTACGGATCTTGCAGCACAATGCCCATATGCTTGCGCAGCTCCTGCTTCGAATACGTCGCTATATTACGTCCATCAATCGTAATGTTCCCTTTGTCCGGCTCATAAAAGCCAAGCAGCAGATTCATGATCGAGCTTTTGCCCGAACCGGTATGACCGACTAATGCAACCGTCTCTCCTCTGCGCGCTTCGAATGAAATTTGCTTCAGAACGTTTTCGCCCTCTTTATATGCAAACGTAACGTTATCGAATTTCACGACACCATCCGGACGTTTCACCTGAGCTACCTCTTCGACCTCCATGCCTTCCATGTCCAATATCGCAAATACCTTCTCCGCAGAAACAAATGCACGCTGTGCATTCGTCAATTGATCGAAAATACCGATAATCGGCTGAAAAATACGACCCAAATAATCGATAAAAGCATAAAATACGCCGTAAAGAATTGCTGTTTCCAGTGAAGCTCGCCCAAAGTACCAAATAACCATCGCTGTTACCAAGCTTCCAATGGTGCCCACAATGTTTCTTGAAGACAAAGAGAAAACTCTAAACTGTTTGATCTGGTTAATGTAACGATCCTCGTTCAGCACCTCAAACTCTTCGAGCGTCACCTTCTCACGGCGAAAAGCTTGAATAATCGGCATAACGACAATCGATTCGTTGATCATCGCATTCATGTCGCTGAGACGTGCGCGCATAATCGTAATGTATTTCTTTGAGTATTTTAAATGAATGACCATAATGATCGCGAAAAGCGGCGGCAAGAGCAAGCAAAACATCGCGAGCCGCACATCCAAAATAAACAATGCAGTAAAAATACCGAGCAGCTGTACGAAGCTGACAACAAAGGTCGCCATGAAGCTCATGAATAAATCCCTTATCGCCTCTGTGTCGTTCGCAATTCTCGATACAATTTGCCCGATCGGCGTATTGTCGAAGTAGCGCAGCGGAATTCGCTGAATATGACTCATTAAATCCATACGCATATTTTTGATAATGCGAAGCGCCGTCGTCTGCAAAATATAGGATTGCGAGAAATTGCTAATACTTGCAACAAGCAGCAGCCCCATATAAACGCCCAGCAGCCCGAGAACTGGCATAATATCATTCCCGCCGACTGATAAATGCTTATCGATTATCGTTTTTATAATAAAAGGTCCGCCGAGCTCAGCACCTACCGCGCAGCACAGAATAAGCAAGGCGCCGATAATTCTAAACTTATAGACGAGAGCATATGCGAATAGTCTTCTCGCCGTTGATTGTTTTGGCATTCTAAGCCTCCTATTCTTCCAAGCTAGCTTCCATTTGCTGCCGTTCCCACTGTTCCTTGTACCAGCCGCCAAACAGCATCAGCTCTTCATGAGATCCTTCTTCGATGATTCGGCCCTCATTCAGCACAAGTATCCAGTCCGCGTGGCTAACCGCTGATAAGCGATGAGTCGTAATAAATGTCGTCTTTCCTTCACGCTCCAAACGAATATGGTGAAGAATTCGACTTTCCGTCCGTGCATCAACTGCTGAAAGGGAATCATCCAGCAGCAATATTTCGGAATCAACGAGCAATGCCCGCGCAATCGCCAGCCGCTGTTTTTGTCCACCTGAGAGCATAACACCATTTTCCCCAACGACCGTTTCAAGTCCTTCTGGCATTTGTGTAATATCCTCTGTAAAAGAAGCCATTTGAACCGCTCGAGCGATTTCATCCTGTGTTGCGTTCGGCTTGCCTAACGCAATATTTTCTCTGATCGTCTTGGAGAGAAGCAAATGCTCCTGAGGCACATAGGCAATCCAGCGTCTCATCTGGTCTATCTCAATTTGCTCAACTGGAACTCCCGCTATCATTAAACGATCCGCTTCAAGCGGATATTGACGCAGCAGCTGCTTAAGCAGTGTACTCTTCCCGCTCCCGGTCTTCCCTACGATTCCAAGTGTCTGGCCTCGTTCAAGCTGAAAGGATACATTGTTCAAGCTAGGCTGGCTAGCCGTAGGATAAGTAAAGGTGAGCTGCTTCATCTCAATGCGCGTAGGCACCTTAATGGCAACAGGCTTATCCGAATCTTGAAGATCCGGCTTTTGCGTTAACGCCGAGTCCAATCGATCAGCAGAAGCACTGCCGCGCTGCAGCACATTAATAAACTCGCCAAACGAAATCATTGGCCAAATGAGCATGCCCAAATAGATATTAAATGAAATGAGCTGACCAAGTGAAATCTCATCTTGGAACACGAGATATGATCCATAACCTATTCCAATGGAATAACTGACACCTACAATTAACGAGATAATCGGCTGAAACATTGCATTTAGAATCGAAACCCGTTTATTTTTGTTCATAACCTCTGAGGTCACATGATCAAATGCAACAAGATCATTGTTTTCCTGCACGTACGAGCGAATAACGCGTATGCCCGAAATCGATTCCAGCGCATGTTCATTCATTTTCCCAAAGGAAGCCTGCGCGTCCAGAAAGCGAGTTCTTACTTTTTTGCCCAGCTTGCTAATCACGACTGCCAGCAACGGAAGCGGAATAAGTGCTGCGATCATTAATTTATAGCTGACTAATGAAATCATCATAATGATGACTACCGATGCCCCTACCAGCGTGTTGACGAGTGTCATTACACCGTATCCCGCTGTCTGGCCAATTGCGAGTACATCATTTGTCGCGAGCGCCATTAGCTGTCCCGTGCTGTTGCGCTGAAAGAAAGCAGGCGTCATCCTTGTTAAATTTGCGAGCAGCTTCCCTCTCAGCACCTTCTCGATAAGCGCCGAATTGCCAAACAGCGTCGTAATCCATATATAGACCATGACGTAAAGAAATAACGCAAGCAGAACTAGAGTCAACACCGTCTGCGTTAAACCAGCTGAGGTCAGCTGGCCATCGCGGATGTTGTCAACCGTTCGTCCAATTAGATTAGGCGGTATTGTGGAGAGCAAGCTAACGACCGCCATAATGCCTATGGCAAGCGCATAGCTGCCCCATCTATCCTTAAAAAACCATCGCAACCGTTTTACAAAAGACATGAGATCCCCCTTTTCCGCTAATTCAACGACCTTTTCTCTCTAACATTTGAGACTCGAAATGGCAATCGAAGAAATAGCAGCTCCATAATGAATAACAATATTCCAAAAGCGATTAAAAGCATGACCCAGCTTTCTTCTACATTCAACAAGAACGGATATATTATAACMATTAAAATGTTGAACACCAAATAAGTATTTCTGCGGCTAATCGCAGTATCCAACAGCTGAACAGCTCCATCCTGTTTCAGCATTTCAATAAGTCCATTAAAAATCCAATACGCCATCAAAATATGAAGAATAAACAGCAGTTGCGAATAAAAATGGACGGCCAGCGGTATAGACGAAAATTCCGTAATCGTTACATTTGATTGGAAAAACAGAACTGGAATAGTAAGAATGATCAGAACAATAGAAATGTACTTCGCTTTTTTATAAGCCGGGTGTGTGGAGCCCAGATGCTGCAGGGCTGACAAAACCATCAAGTAACCTATAATGTCAGGCAGCAAATCAAAGTATCCAAGCCTTATATCTATCATTGCAATAACAAGGCCCCAGCCAAGTCTCCTTAGTTCGCGTCTGAAAGGGGTGCTCAATGCATTTCACCTCCCGAACGGACTAAACGCTTCAGCTGCCGCTCACTAAAATTAAGGTTATGATTAATCGGAATATCCTCAATCATCTCCTGTCCGTCTTCCAGCTTGAAGTGAAGAATGATTTTGGACTTAAACATCGTGAAGGCTTCGGGCTCATTATCCGGAATAGACCATTGATATGTAAATGCTAATGAATCATCTTGCGACAGCTTCATTGGGAATTCAACCGACGCAAGCGGCTTCCCTAATAGATCAAGCTTGAACCATGGCTTCACTTTATCGCTGAACGTATATTCAACCTTCTCTAAAACAGCTGCTTTGCTTACATAAACCTTATAGCTTCCAGAGCCATTTGAGGACGAGCTTCCCGAAGCAAAGTCCAGTATGCTTTCTCGTTTATTCCACACGACATTAATCTCACCAATCGGAACTTTTCTAGACTGCCCTTTCTCGTAATACACCGTAATCTCTCTTATTGTGAACGGTATTTTCCTATCCTCATTGATAACATCTGGCATCAATTGTCCAGAGGCTCGCATCTCAGATTGATGAGTATGCGTGTTGCTTTTATAAATTTGAAATCGGAATTCCGGCAGTTCTTCTATTTGAATGCTGCTTACTTT
>NZ_JBFTSN010000100.1:0-17778 GCF_056400045.1 Paenibacillus sp. 01L418 | reverse complement strand
CCGTGTATCCGTCATTATATTGGAGGGCTACCTCCACCTCAATATCATCGCGCTCACTGGCAAAATGAATAACATCATGCAGTACGGTCTTTTCTTCATTCAAAAACTGAACGAATTGACGAGCGCCGCCTTCATAATGAAACACATCCTGCTTGCCGCTGCGGTCGTCTTTAATTGTTACCTTTAAACCAGAGTTTAGAAAAGCAATCTCTTGCAAACGCTCTGCCAGCGTATCATAACTTAATGTTGTGCCATTCTGGAACACGCGGCCATCCGGCTTAAAAGTAACCTTAGTGCCTGTCCGATTCGTAGTGCCAATAATCTCAAGTCCGCGTACGGGCTCACCAACATGCTCACGTCCCGCTTCATCAATCCAATATTCAAAGCGTTGTCTGTGAATTTTGCCGTCTCGGTAAATATCAACCTCAAGCCATTCTGACAAAGCATTTGTAACGGATGCGCCAACGCCGTGCAGACCGCCGGATTTCTTATATCCGCCGCCGCCAAATTTACCGCCCGCATGCAAAATCGTAAATACGACCTGCGGTGTAGGAATACCGGTCTTATGCATGCCGGTAGGAATACCACGCCCGTTATCGTGTACCGTTACTGCTCCGTTCTTGTGCAGCGTCACTTCAATGGCCGAACAAAATTTAGCCAAATGCTCATCGACTGCATTATCGACAATTTCCCAAACGAGATGATGCAATCCCGAACTGCTTGTACTTCCTATGTACATGCCCGGTCTTTTACGAACTGCTGTTAACCCTTCAAGCACCTGTATATCATCGGCCTCATAATTTCGGTCTGCGGCCGCTGTATTTGCGAAGAGATCTGTTTGCTCAGACATGAGCGTCCCCCTATCTTTAATCACGTTTCCGTATCTTCAAGCTATTTTAATTCAATTTGTCATGTTTCGTAAAGTCTCCAAAAAAAAACGATTAGTGCAATTACACGATCTTCAAGCCTTATTTTGCTAATGGTCATAAGAGATACATATAAGGATAACACACTATCCTTGCTGAACAGAACCTTCCAACGATTAGTTTGGAGGGGTTCTATAGTTTCCTGTCTTGTTTCAACAGCAGCACTACTTATTCATAACCTACAGCTCAGCGTATGTAATAATCGGAATAAGCGCAAGCATAATTAACACAATAACAAAAAAACTTTTTTTGTTCCACAAATTCTACAACTCATTTTCAATAAAACACTTAAAGTTATTCGTGTGTATCCACTGTTTGAGCGTTTCTACCAGCTTCGACCACGAAACATTGCGTTATACGCTTGTCGTACATGTAGAATTTACTGCAATGACATTAGCTTAATCCTTTGAAAATAAAATGGAATGCACATACATCGCTTTAATAACTGTTGTTAGCATGTTTTGCAGAATCATTAGATTTATGTATGCGTGGTAACAATTTGTATTAAAAAAGGCGATTGTGAGGCACAGCCTTGCCTATTTAATCGATTAGGATTGACTTTAATGCTCAACCTTCGTAATATGGTTTACGATTCAAATTCACACCCAAAATCATATTCGAGGTAGCAGAATGAATACGAATGAACGCATTGATTGTTTGAAATGCAAACATTATTTTATTACATGGGAGCCAAGTGCACCTAAAGGCTGTAGAGCTTTTGGATTTAAAACAAGCGTACTGCCGAGCATAATGGTTTTTCGCTCATCTGGCAAACCCTGCATGCATTTTGAAACAAAAGAAAATCATAAAAAATAAGATTATATCAAAAGTTTTGAAATTAGTGTATTTAGGATATTCCGAACAAAAAAAGCACCCTAAGGTGCTTTTTTGAGAACAATGCGAACTGCGACTTTCTTCCTATTACTTATGCTTCGACCAGTTAGGGTCGCTATTCTCAAGCAAATAAGAAAAATCGTTTTCCAAACGCTTTTGCTCCTGCTTCTTCTTTTCTTCTTCCTGTTTGCGAAGCTCTTCTTTACGTGATGCTTCAGCCTGCTTCATATCATCCGCTTGTGCTTTTAGCTTGCCAAGCACCTCATTGCTTAATAAATCCTTGAGCGTCAAGCCGTTTTCCGACTCATTTTTTGGAGCATTTTTTGATGATGATCTAGGAGTTGAAGACGTTATTTTTTTCTGTTTTTTACCCATTGCTGCTGCACCTGCCTTAAAATAAACTTTCTATTCGTTAGTATACGATACGTAAAGAGCTTCTGCAGCTTTACGAGCTAAATCTCGTGCTTGTTCTACATCAGGAGCAGTGCTCAGCGCAACGGCCATTCTTCGTCCAACCTTCGTTTCTGGTTTTCCAAAAACGCGAACCTGTGTATTAGGAACCGACAAAGCTTCTTCAATACCGCCAATGCGGAAATCGGAAGATTCACGGTCTGCTTTCAACGTATGTGATGCACCATGTGACAGCAACCGAATAGTTGGAATTGGAAATCCTAAAATAGCTCTTACATGCAGGGCAAACTCTGAAAGATCCTGAGTCGCCATCGTTACCATGCCTGTATCATGTGGACGCGGCGATACTTCACTAAACAAGACGCCATCCTTTGTAATGAATAGCTCCACACCGTAAATACCAAAACCGCCCAGCTCATCGGTGATGCGTTGCGCTATGGACTCTGCTTGAGCAATTTGGGCCTCAGTCATATGATGCGGCTGCCAGGACTCGATGTAATCGCCATCCTTCTGCACATGTCCAATTGGCGGACAATAGCTTGTACCCGAAACCGATCGTACAGTAAGCAATGTAATTTCAGATTCAAATGTTACAAAGCCCTCCACGATAACACGCTGCTTCTTGGCACGTCCACCTTCCATCGCATAGCTCCAGCATGCTTCAAGCTCCGCTTCAGATCGGCAAACGCTTTGTCCTTTGCCTGAGGAGCTCATAATTGGTTTGATGACACATGGGAAACCAAGCGTTTCGGCCGCAAGAGCAAGCTCTTCAAACGTGTCTGCAAATCGATATGGCGCGGTAGGCAGCTCCAATGTCTCAGCAGCTAAACGGCGAATGCCTTCGCGGTCCATCGTCAACCAAGCCGCGCGTGCTGTAGGAATAACGCGATGTCCTTCCTTCTCAAGCTCAAGCAGCGTTTCTGTAGCTATTGCTTCGATTTCCGGAACAATATAGTCAGGCTGCTCCTTCTCAATAATACGGCGAAGCTCTGCCCCATCCAGCATATCTGTTGTATAACTGCGATGTGCAACCTGCATAGCTGGTGCTTGATCATAGCGATCTACTGCAATGGTCTCGATGCCAAGCCGCTGAGCCTCAAATACAACCTCTTTACCAAGCTCACCAGAGCCTAGCAGGAGCAACTTGCGAGCATTCGTTGTTAAGGGTGATCCATACATAAAGAAAAAGAACCTCCTGGAAGCAAATCGAATCGTCAGCTCTGTCCTAAAGGCAGAGACTAGCGTTTCGGTTCGTTTTTTCTTCCATTGTGGAGGTTCTAAGCTTAAAAATCAACTATTTTATAAGCATTTGCTGAAATGAATTGTGCTCACGTTTTAAAGAAAACGGTACTGTGCTTCGATCAAGCCGTTGTACACGCCGCGCTTTGCAAGCAACGCTTCGTGATTGCCTTGTTCAACGATTTCACCGTGGTCAAGCACGATAATTTCATCCGCGTGACGAATCGTCGACAATCGGTGAGCAATCATAAAGGATGTACGGCCTGCTAGAAGAATTTTAAGAGCTTCTTGAATTTTCAGCTCCGTTTCAGTGTCAATGCTGGCTGTTGCTTCATCCAAGATAAGGATTTGCGGATCAGCTAGCAATGCTCTAGCGAACGATAGCAGCTGACGCTGACCCATGGAAAGTACATTGCCTCGCTCTTCAACTTGCGTATCATAGCCATCTGGCAGCCCCATGATGAAATCATGCGCGTTAACGGCTTGAGCTGCTGTTACGATCTCCGCATCGGTTGCATCCAAGCGTCCATAACGGATATTGTCACGAATCGTGCCTGCAAAAATAAACGTATCCTGGAGCACGATGCCAACCTGTGAGCGCAGGCTTTCAATCGTCACATCACGAATATCGATGCCATCAATGAGGACACGGCCTTCAACCGGATCATAGAAACGGCATAATAGGTTGATGATTGTACTTTTTCCTGAACCAGTATGCCCTACGAGCGCTATCGATTGGCCTGCTTTTACATCGATCGTGATGCCCTTGAGTGCTGGCCTTCCCTTCTCGTATTCGAACACGATATGGTCGAACTTTACGGCGCCAACAATTTTCGGAAGCGGCTTTGCAACCTTTAGTTCCGCTACCGTCGGTTCTTCATCAATAAATTCAAAAATCCGTTCTGATGAAGCCATCGCAATAAGCAGCTGAGAGTACATTTGTCCTAGTCGGTTGATCGGGTCCCAGAAGTTACCGATATAGTTGGCATAACCAACAAGCAATCCAACGGTAATCGCACCTACTTGAATGAGGTGGGAGCCATACCAGAATAGAATAAAAGTACCGATTGCTGAAGTGATCTCGATTACAGGGCCGAACGTTTGGTTAAGCGATGACGCTCGGTTCCATGATTTATTGTTGATTGTATTCATATGATCGAAGAAGCTCATATTGTCTTTCTCTTGCACGTACGCTTGCGTTACCTTCATCCCTTGAATACTCTCATTTAAATGAGAGTTAATACGGGACTGCTTAATGCGCACATCCTGCCATGCAAAACGAATCTTTTTGCGCAGAGTCGTCGATACAATGAACATTAACGGTACGGTTATCATGACCGCAAGGCCAAGCTTAAAGTTCCATACGAGCAAAATAATGACGATACCGAACAATTGCACACAGTCCATCAATAAATTGACGACACCGTTTGTAAACAAATCCTGCAGCGCATTTACGTCATTCGTGACACGAACGAGTACAGAACCTGCTGGGCGCTTGTCGTAAAAACGGAAGCTTAGCTTTTGAATATGCTGGAATAAATGATTTCTGAGATCGTATATTACCTTTTGTCCAATGATATTCGTATATTTGATCCGGTACGTATTGGATGCCCATTGAATAACATATAAGACCAGCATGATGCTTGCGATCGTAATTAACTTCGGTACACTTGTTTCACCTTGCTCAGGAGCAATCGCTTCGTCAATTGCCAGAATGACGAGCGCCGGCACGCCTAGGCGTGTCAACGTACCAAGAATCATCATAACGATGACAGGCATTAATTGTTTTGTGTAAGGCTTCATATATCCGAATAGGCGGCGCAATTGGCCCCAGTTAAAGGGCTTTTCAATCAGCTCATCGTCTTGGTATATGAAACGTTCATTTTTATTGCTAGCTTTTGCTTTGGCACTCGTACTCATTATACGGTACTCCCTTTCCGCTCATTCGCTTGCGCAGCTATAGCAGCATCATCAAGCGGATAGTCAGCATATTGAATGTTGTAGGTGTCGCGGTATGGTCCTTGCTGCTTAATCAGCTCTGCGTGTTTACCACGCTGAACGACATGGCCCTTGTCTAACACGATGATTTCATCGGCATGTCTAAGCGAAGAAATCCGATGTGCAATAATAAAGGTCGTGCGGCCAGCCATCAGCTCCTTGAAGCCCGCTTGAATTTCATGTTCGGTTTCCATATCTACCGCGCTTGTTGCGTCATCCAAAATTAAAATTCTAGGATTTTTTATAAGTGCTCTAGCAATGGCAATCCGTTGTTTTTGTCCACCGGACAAGCCCATTCCTCTTTCGCCGACAATCGTATCGTAGCCTAGCGGCAGCTCCAAAATGAAGTCATGCGCTTTAGCCAGCTTAGCTGCGTGCTCGATTTGCTCTGGTGTTACATCCCGCACGCCATAAGCGATATTATCGCGAATCGATGCCGAGAATAAGAACGTTTCTTGAAACACGGGAGCTATTAATGAACGAAGGCTTGCGACATCCAAATTTTTAATATCGATGCCGTCTAGCGTAATTGAACCTGTTTTTACATTATAGGCTCTCATTAACAATTGAATAATCGTTGATTTGCCTGAGCCTGTCGCACCAAGAAACCCAATGACAGAGCCTGCTGGCGCATCAATGACCAAATCGGTTACCGCCGGCGTTTTGTCAGGATAACTGAACGTAACATGATCGAAGCGTACATGGCCTTTTACGGTATCGCTGCTAACCTCAATCGCGTGCTCAATATTTTTTACATGAACATGTTCATTCAGCAGTCCTAGTACACGCTCTCCTGAAGCTTTGAACTGCGTGTAGTTATTAATATGGAACCCAAGGCCCCACATCGGACCGATAATGTACCAAATCAAGCTGAAAAATGCGACAAATTCACCGAGCTGCAGTGATCCGTTAATGACAAGAATACCGCCTGTTACAAGCAGGATTACTGCGCTTAAGTTCGCTACAAGCTCCATTACAGGGAAAAATTTCGCCCAAATCTTTGCTGCGCCAACCTGATTCGTTTGATAGGCTTCACTGCGTATGGAAAATTTCGATACCTCATGCGATTCACGTGCAAAAGATTTAACCGTGCGTACGCCCGTAATATTCTCTTGAACCGCTGTCGTTAAATTACTCATCGCTTGACGCATTTCGCGGAACGCTGGATGAATATTGCGTTCAAAACGAATGGCTGCGAAGCCTAGCAGCGGTATCGTTACTAATGTAATCAAAGTTAGCTGCCAATGAATAGAGAGCATCATTGCGCCGCCGAACAAGATCATCAACACCATATTCAAGATTTGTGCAAAGCCAAAACCGATAAAGTTGCGAATAGCTTCTAAATCAGCCGTTAAACGTGACATCAAATCGCCTGTTTTTGCTTTGTCATAATATTGAAACGACAGCGTCTGCAGCTTGTCGTACAAAGCATTCCGCATGTGGAATGCCACTTTGTTACCAAGTCGTGCACCAAAAAAACCATGTAAATACTGCATGCATCCTTTAATGATAATGACTCCGACTACTGTAAAAGAAAGCGTTGGCACTAACTCGAATTTTTTTGGAGTAATGACATCATCAATCAAGAATTTCAGTAAATTCGGATAGACAAGTCCGAGCGCCGTAGCGCACATTAAGCAAAATATCGAGGTGAACATAAACTTTCGTTCCGCCCAATAAAATGCTTTCAACTGCCTTAGTACGTCCAAGTAAATCCATCTCCCCGTATCTATTTTGTAAGCATGAATGAATATTATCAGCATCATCAAATGCGAGCAAACAGTATAAATATGCATATACCTGTTATAAACCGCTTATTGACTCGTTATCTAAATTGGAAACGGTTAATACTCCCAATTGGTCGCAAATCATGACAAATATGTGCCTATTACTCAATTTTTGCACAAAAACACACTAAATTAAAAAAAGCTTTTGCAAGCGTTTTACACGCTCGCAAAAGCATTCAGCTGTTAATGCGATAGAACAATCCGTATTCATTGACAATTAGATATGAATCAACTGATTATACAGCTGCTTCAGCTCAGCCGTGTCCGCACTGCCGGACAACGAGATTCGTTTGCCGCTTTCATAGGCAAGCATATCGTCTTGCAGCTGTTTACCAGCTTGATCAGCCGCTTTCTGCCAAATTTGCTCGTAAAGCGATGTCCACAAGAGCGTTTGCTCGGACATCCATCCATTTAATGAAGGAGCAAGCAGCGCTTCAAGCTCTTTGCGAAGAATCGACTTGCCCTCGCCTTCAAAAAATTGACGCGGTGATTTGAAACGGCTCCAAAGCAGCTTCGCATCAACGTTATCCGCTTCCCAAGCGGTCGGCTCATCTGGCGTTGGCAAAGCAGCTGGCGCATAAGGAACAGCACTATATGCGGAAATTGAATTTTCTAAACGCTGCGCAGTATGAATATATTGCTTTTGCAGCTGAGTATGAATGCCTCGTTCCATCCGAAGCGAGGTTGCCAGCATCTCCTGTGACAGCTCCAGTTGGACGAGCCGCTGCAGCTCCAGCCAAGATGTCCAAATGGCTTTGCGCAAGTCACGTCCATCATCCTGCAAGGAGGCCGGATTAAAGGCTAAGTTATAAAACTCACCAAAACGGTATTGGATACGCTGAACGACATAATACAATAGCTCACTAAGCTCCTGCTTTAGCTGCTCTGGTATCGTTCCGGTTTGAAGCGCTGATATATCGATCTTCGCTTCGTTCACCGCTTGCAGCAGTGCTATAAGCTCAGCTTCACGCCCGGCTGCGTCGCCCTCTGCACTTTGAAGCCAGCCTGCAACTGTCGCTGCCGCTCGTTTCAAGTCCTGCTCTGCGGCATCAATAGCTAGCCGTCCGAGATCGTTCTGAATAAAGGAAAGGAATGATTGCTCGAAAGCTTCAATGCCGGAGCGTTGCAGCAGCTCTGCATTTCCATCTAATTTACTATCCAGTGCCTGCAAGCTCGATACAGGAAATAAGCGAGGCGAGCGAATCGCATGCTGCAGCAGATTCGTCTCAACATGCTTTAACACACCTGTAAGCTCCTCCTGATCTGCAGCCAAATCGGCAGCGTTAACAAGGAAAAACATTTTATCAAGCTCAAACTGATCCTTCACCCTGCCAAGCTGCATCAGAAATTGACGATCAGCTTGCGAGAAGGCGTGATTGTAATACGTGACAAACAAAACAGCATCAGCGTTTTTAATATAATTGAAGGCTACGCCCGTATGTCTAGCATTTACAGAATCCGCTCCTGGCGTGTCAACGAGCACGATACCCTGCGCCGTCAACGCGCAGTCATAATGCAGCTCGATTTCACTCACGAAGCACGAACGAGATTCCTCAGCGACGTACTTTTCGTATTYCGCTTGATCGACCGACAGCTGCTGACCGAGCAGCGGTTCATGCTTTGCCCAGCCTGCGCGGGCTGCGCGCAGGAAGCTGAAATGCGGGCGACCGCCAGCTCCGATGGAATCCGGAGATAGGCGATCAATCGCCCGCATGAGAGCAGCGTCATCAGACTGCTGCTCTTTTTCACCGAGGAGCGCTAGGGAATAGCGCACATCATCGATAATGGCAGCGCGCGTCTTCATGACAATGCGCGCTGTACCATGACCGTGCTCCGCCGTAGGGGGCACGAGTCGGTTGATCGCTGCCGTCGTCGGATTAGGAGAAACCGGCAGCACCGGTTCTCCGATCAGCGCGTTCGCAAGCGATGATTTGCCGGCGCTGAAGGCGCCGAATAATGCGATGGTGAAGCGGCTGTCCTGCAGCCGCTTCGCCTTATCGCTCATCGCTTGCGCAGCAGCCGCAAGCGCAGCATGCGGCGCCAGCAGCTCCGCGGCGCTGGCTAAGCGCGCTGCAGCGCTGTGCTGCTGCGCCAAAGCTGCACCGCCAGCTAGGGCGCTTCGCCCCGCTGCCACATGATGCTGCCCCTCTCGCGCGCTTCGCCCGCTCTCGCTCGCAAGCACACCCCGCGCTTCAGCAGCGTCGCCGCCAGCTTGCGCGGAAGTGCCACCGCCAGCCACAGCTATACGCGGTGCTGGCAATGCCGGCCTTGCCGGCGCCTCAGGCAGCGCGGCAGTTAGCCGCGCCTTATGCTCCTCGGCGCGCTTCGCCAGCGCCGTAAGCGCATGTAGTGCACCAGCCTGCGCGCGAAGCGCAGCAAGCTGTGACTCTGCCTCAGCGGCGGCGGCTTCGCCTACCGCCGCTGCATGGTCTGCCAGCGCATCGATGATCTCAAGTGAGCGCTGGCGATAAACCGCCTTCACATCCGCGGCTAGATCGCGGCTAAACGTCATCGTATATTCGTTGCTGATGACGGCGCCGGGTTTCACTCTCGCGATAAGCCACTCCGAATCCGGCAGCCAAGCCAAGTTCCGCGCGAGCTCCGATTCCAGCAGCTCGCCATTATATGATTTACGCTCTGCTTCCGTACGCAGCAGATGCTTCACATGCCAGTCGATCGAAGCGCTGATTAAACTGTTTAATTCCTCGCTGAACGCCAGCAAGCGCCGTTCCTGCTCAGCAGCAGTCTTAGCTGCCGCAAAAAGCAGCCCCGCTTTAAAACCAGGCTTACGGCTCTCCAGAAACGTTTGAGCCAAATCACGCAGTCCCGCTGGCGTAATATTCGCATTATCCAGAAGCGTTTGCAGCTCTTTGCGAAGCTGCGCCCGGTAAACCTCTTTCTGCTCCGAAACATGCCTGATCTTCTGTTTCAGCTGATCCATTTGTGTTGTGACAAGGGCAACAGCCTCAACGCCGCCTGCCTCAGCAAGAAGCCGTTCTCGCTCAGGCTCCGCTAGCTGCTCACTCCATTTCAAATGTCCATCAGCTACATGGCGCAATGACGCATCTACACTGTACACACAAAGCGGCTTGCGGATCGTTTGCAGTTTATCTAGCAGCTCAAGCAGTTGCTCCCACTCTTGATGAGGGTGCTCTGGCTCGCGCAACGACAAATAAACGATCCCCGCCGGCTCCAAGTGCCAAGCGTGAAACGCATCCTCAACGCTTTGACGATAGCTTGCGAAAGAAAGCTCGCGATCACGATGCTTATCAATCTGATTCACAATAAAATATAAGGGCTTTCCCCAATCCTTCAATTGCTTCGCAAAAGAAAAATTGATTTCAGACTGCACATGATTATAATCCATGACATAAAAAACAACGTCTGCAAGATGCAATGCGGATTCGGTTGCCATCCGGTGCGCATCATCAGTTGAATCAATGCCAGGCGTATCGAGGAGCACGGTATGATCTCCTAAAAGCTCGGAAGGATACACGATCGATACAGAAGTAAATTGCTCGCCATCGACACAATAGCGGTCAAGCTGGTCGATTGGAACTTCCGCTTTGGAAGCAACACCATTCTTTACGGTTTCAACAGCTGCATAAGCCCGATCCCCGCCGCGAATAGACACAACGTTCGCGCTTGTTGGAATTGGACTAGAAGGAAGCAGCTTAGTCCCGCATAAACGATTAATGAGAGTTGATTTGCCAGCTGAAAAATGTCCACAAAAAGCGACAGTAAGCCGACCATCGGTCAGCTTACTGTTTAGCTCCTGTGCTTGCTTGGCATGTAATGTATCTCCTGCAGCTGACATTAAACCAGCTGCTTCGGATATAGCTCCTGCTATGCTTTGCACGGTTGTTTCTGTCATTTGCTTCTCCTTAAACGGCTTGCTCTTCTTCAGACGGCAAACAAATTTCAAATACGTTGCCATGTTGCAAGATCATAATGTTGCGCTCTTTATCTCTCATCACAACAACCTCAGGTTTAATGCGCATACGCTCGATGTATTGATCAGGCACGTCGCCTGAGCCGCTAACTGTAATGCCTTCTACAAGGATATCCTCGTGCTCCTCTGGCGGAGACTCAAGCACTTGCTCATAAATATCAGAAAAAAGCTCAAAATTGTTTGTGTACACGGAAATACAGTTCATGTTCATCATCCTTCACTGGCTATTTTAGGTTTTATACTCTTATTTTTGGTTTTAAAACCTGGCTTCATACGTTGTTTACCTTCTTTGCACAAATCAAGCAGCGGACAAATTGGACACTGCGGGCTTTGCGCTTTACAGTGATAGCGGCCGAAAAAGATGAGTCTGTGGTGGGTTAATGTCCACTCCTCGCGCGGAACGAGTTTCATCAGCTTCTTCTCTACCTCTAGGACACTGTCTTCGGCCTTAGCGAATCCCAGTCGCTTCGTTACACGATCCACATGCGTATCGACAGCGATGGCAGGCACACCAAATGCATTAGACATCACGACGTTAGCCGTCTTCCGCCCTACACCTGGCAGCTCGGTCAGACCTTCATGACTTTCAGGCACTTTCCCGTCATATTTATCTATGACAATACGGCAAAGCTTTTGTATATTTGATGCTTTACTTCGAAACAAGCCGATGCGGCGAATGTCCTGCTCTAGTTCTTCCAGCGGTACGCTCAAATAATCCTCGGGGCACTTATACTTTTGAAATAAGTTCACCGTCACCTTATTGACCGTCTCATCCGTACATTGCGCAGACAGCAGTACTGCTATTGTAAGCTCAAACGGATTGCTGTGATTAAGCTCACAGTGTGCATCTGGAAACATGTCCGCAATAATGTCTAGCACATGACGCATTTTTTGTTTCGCAACCATCGTCCTCTCCCCTAATCAAACACTATCGTTCAAAGTGTAGCGAAATTTGTCACGCTTCGCAACCGTAAACAAGCATATTCTATAAAAAAACTGCCCCTAAGGGCAGTTTTTTCACAAAAAATGAATATCTCAGCCTATAATTGATGAAAATTTCGTTAAAAAGCTACTTGACGATTGCAATTGCATAGTTTCTAAAGCCATAGATTGTAATCGTGTCGCCTGACTTGAAAGCTGTAACTGAAACCGAATTTCCATTTAAAATGTATTTGGTCTGGCTGTTTACATTAAAATAATTCCGGTTATCCGCATCTGTTGTTTTTTCCGTCCACACTTGTGATGCAGTCGCATTGAAGTTCGTAAATACGCGGCTCTCGCCAACAGCTACAGTCAGTTGTGTTTTGTTGCCTTCAAGCTTCTGAACCTCAACATAGTCCCCCACAGTAAGCAGGCTCGTTGCTGTTCCTTGCGTGGCTCCTTTTACGATTACGAACCCAGCATCGCCATTATAAGCAACAGTTTGACCTACAAGGTCTACAATAGTGACACTGTTTGCTGAGATGGATTGTACTTTGCCATAAGCAACAGAAATAGTGCGTGCACGAACGGCTTCTTTTCCTAAGTAGTTAACAGTAATAATAGAGCCCGGAGTAATCTGTTCAATCGCAAGCTTCGCTCCTGCTTCATTAACCAATTCTGTACCTAGCACATTTAGATCAAATGCGGATGTCATTGCATTTTTAACACGAATTTTTTTGTTGATTACGTCTACTGACATTACATCATATTGAGCATTTGTGTGGACTCTAATCGTTGCAACACGATCTTGGTTGCTGCTCAAATCAAGCGTAAGTTGATCGCCTGCCTTAAGATCGCTGTAAGTTGCATTTGCTATGGCAGCATGCTCAACGTATGCAGTATTATATGGAAGCGACAACGTAGCGCCGTTCTCCAATTTAATGTTCATCAAGTTGCTTTGTGAATTCATTGATAATAAAGTACCTGTATATTTAGTTAAAAATTGCAGGGATACGATCGAATTTCCTGTATAGCTGATAACAATTTTTCTGTTCACGGTTAGTAAGCTATTAGCAGAAGCTAATGAAATAACGTTGCCGCTGTATTCAATTCGAGTTTTATCCGTAAAATAAAGCGCTTGGGCGTTATTGCCATTTGCATCAAGAATGGTCAACAACTTTTTATCGTAAACAAAAGCGGCAACCTGCGCACCAGCAACGACTTTCACATTGCGGTTAACTACTTTCACTTTTGTTACTTTATCTGCATCATTAAGCGTAAGCTCTACTTGATCTGCTTCTTTAATTAAATCGCCGATTGTTGCTCCATTAATGCCTTCAATTTCAACGGAAACCGTATCTGCCATCAATTTAGATACAAGTGTTGAACCCTCCATGACAGTGATCAAATCACCTGTCGAGCCGTAGAATGTACCTTTAACACTCGTTGCCGACGCCTGCGTCGATGCAATAATTTTTATTGTTGCCGGCGCATCACGGAAGCTGTCTTGTACGATGCTTATTTGGCTGTCTCTCTTAATTGAGGTTAATGCTAGCGGTTTGCCATCCGTATCAACGACTACTACTGAATCATTATAGAAAAATTCAACAGGCTTATTGTTAATCCATACATATAACTTCTTCTCATCTGCGATAACACGATCCAACGTTCCAGACGTCGTTTTAGTGTAAGTCTTATCGCCTTTCACTTCAACGTAAAGCGCCTTTCCATCCTTCGCAATGACCGTTACATCTCCGTATTCTAGAAGCTGCTGTCTCGTAATAGGTGTTTCTGTATTGTAGTGATAAAATAAAGTATCTGAATTAATGCTATAGTTGATTTCCTTCTTGTCGCTGTAAACAGTAATTTGAGTATCTGTTATTTTAGTTGCAATCCCGTTTACTTGACCTTCATATGCAACCGGGAACAGCTTCTCAGCACGGCTGAACATCGTAGCCAGACTCGCACGATCCACATTCGCTTTAGGAACAAATTTGTCTGCCGTTACACCCTTTACGAGCTCAAGCTTGGAAGCGGCATTCACATAACCCTTATAAATAGAAGTGATTTGCGCTGCATCCGCGAAAGTCGAGGCTGTATTTTGCAAACGTACCGCTTCTTCCTCTTGCTGGATTGCACGAACCATAAGCTTCGTTACCCATTCACGGGTAGCTGGCTTAGTCCCCCAGGCGATTTTAGGATCTTTAGCTGCGAGTCCGAACTCTTCCACCTGATCAAGCAGGCCTTCTTGGAAAGCCAAAGTTACATAAGGTTTAAAATAAGTGCTTACGGAAAAAGAATTAGGAAAACCGATAATTGCATCTTTATCTGCCTTTTTATCCAATCCCGCGAATCGAAGAGCCATAAGCACAGCCTCTTGCTGACTCACATTTTCTTTCGGACGGAATATAGCAGCTCCGCTTGATGTCTTATTTCCTTCAATAATTCCTTGCAATGCAAGCTTAGCTATATGCTTCTCTGCCCAATGACCACTGCTTACATCGGTAAATGGTGTTGTATATCCGGAGGCTGCTGAGGCATAGGAAGCAGGTATGATTACACCGCTTCCTGCAACTAGAGAAAACGCTAGCGCTCCAATCAAAATCTTTTTGCTCGCAAATTGCATTGTCATAAGTAGATATTCCCCCTGATTAGTATGTAATAACTCATGCAGAACGGCTTCGCCAACCTATTGCTAGGATGGAACGAAGCCATTCATATTTTTTGCTTATTGCTTGTTCATTGGATATTCGAGCTCGACATGACCCATGAGCGTTTCAACCTTTTGTCCATCGACAAGCAGATCGATTGATTTTACAGCATCGAATTGAAACAATGTTTTTTGAAGCGTCTGAATGACAAACGTCTCGCCTGGCGCACCAAGCCGCGCTTCATCAGGCAAATGAATATCCAGTGTAACAAGCCCGTCTGATAGTTGTACGGATTTAACCTCAATTCGTTTCCATAAAGATAATTTATTCTCGTCAGCATCTTTTTGCAGTTCAGCAATTGCTGCTTTGACCAGATCAAGATCCGTTTCATAGGTTAGCTTGACTGGATGCTCTACTGTTTCAGTTAGCTCAGCATCGGTTAAATAAATAATAGCATCTAGTTCGTTTATAACGGGAGTTGGCTMAGGAGAAGGCGAAGGTGAAATTGTAGGCGATACCGTGCTGCCTGGTTGATTTCCCTGCTTATCCTGAACTCCGCATCCTGCAAGCGCAGCGGATAATATAATGACAGCAAGCAGCCCGCGTGCTTTGAAAGTTTTCATAACACTGAACACCTGCTTTCTATTTTACATTTAAGTACTCTTTGATGCCTGCAACCAGTTCAGCAGCTATTTTGTTTTGTGCCGCATCATCAAATAACATTTTTGCATCGTTTGCGTTGGATAGGAAGCCTGCTTCGATTAGTACGGCTGGCATCGTCGTTTGTTTGATCACTTTATAAGCTTCTTTCTTGACGCCGCGGTCTTTAAGACCGGTTGCCGCAATTAGATGCTTGTGAATAATACTAGCAAACGCTTTACTGTTATCGCGATAATAGTAGGTTTCAGTTCCTGTTGCGGAGCTGATACCGCTATTGGCATGAATAGACATAAATAAATCAGCTTTTATGCTTTCTGCAAACTTGACGCGATCATCTAAAGTCGGGTAAGTATCCCCCGTTCTAGTTAAATGAACTTTAATTTTGCTTTCTTTGTCAAGCAACGCCTTCATCTTAAGTGCGATACTAAGCGTAAATTCTTTCTCCGGTTTCTTCAAAACACTCGCTGCACCCGGATCTGAGCCGCCATGTCCCGCATCAAGAACAACGTTGTAGACTTTGGATGATGGAGGAGTTACTGGATCTGTAATCGGCGGAGTACCAGGAACGTCTGCAGCAGACATTAAGCTAAACTGAATTTTTCCTGCTTCCTCAGTCATCACATAGCCGGTATTATCGCCAATAAGAATGACTAAGCGAGCGGTAGCTGGCGTGTTCGAAAATAAGGAATAACGATAACCTTGCAAATAAGTGCTGTCTGTTACATTAACCTCAACTTGTCCATTCAAAAACTGTGAAGATAAGTTTGATGAATAGTTAGTATTCGGAAAATCGAACACAATGCGCTTTGGGTTCTCGAGCAGCATTGGCTTGTTGGCCTTAACTGTTCCTTCATAATTAAGGGTCATGCTGCTTCCGCCAGAGTAATAAATGTCTGTTATCTGGCCTGCTGCTTCCACAGGAAGATTCGGGTCTGGATCAATAGGTTCTGTCGGATCTGTTGGTTCTTTGTTCTGCTCGTACATATGTACTTCTTTCTCAACAGCTTTCCATTCAAAATCCAATCCAAACTGCTCACCAATAAAGCGAAGTGGAACTAAAGTGTAGCCTTTAATGATAGAAACTGACGTGTCCATTTTAACCTTTTTGTCATTGACTACTGCCATATTGTCATTCAGCTTTAGCTTTATGACATTATTGGCATGTGTTACTGTCGCTGTTTTGGTCGTGTTATCCCAATCAATCAGGTAGCCTAATCCTTCTGATACCGTCCGCACAGGTACAACGGTTGCATTATTAATGATTTGCGGATTAACATCAGATTTCAATTGCTGACCATTCAAGAAAAGCTTGGGTACGACCTCTGCAGCTTGTCCTACTGCGGAGAACATCGTGAAAAAAATCGACATAAACATTAATACGGATACAAATCTTTTCATTTCCCACCTCGATGACTGAAATTGCCCGCATCGAATGAGTGCATTCGACTTTAACAGACGCAAATATAGACGCAGCTTGTCAGAAAAAGTTGCGTTTAAAGGAAAAAAGAGGACGAATCATCCGGAGTGGCTGATTCGTCCTCTTCATTTCGTTTTAATTACACAAGACGAGCAATATGTTTTTGCTCATAAGCTGTAATTTTGTCTTCATGTTGAAGAGTCAAACCGATATCGTCAAGACCTTGCAGCAAAAATTGACGACGGTGCTCATCAAGATCAAATGCGATCGTTAGACCATATTCATCCGAAAGCTGTTTGTTTTCCAAATCAACAGTAAGCTTGTAGCCGTCATGCTTCGCTGTACGCTTAAATAGCTCTTCCACTTGCTCTTCGCTTAGCTTGATAGGCAAAATACCGTTTTTGAAACAGTTGTTATAGAAAATATCCGCATAAGACGGAGCGATAATAACTTTGTATCCATAATCAAGAATTGCCCAAGGAGCATGCTCACGGGATGAGCCGCAGCCAAAGTTAGCACGGGAAACGAGTACAGATGCGCCCTCGTAACGCGGCTTGTTTGGTTCGAAATCAACGTTCACTTCACCATTTTCGTGAAAACGCCATTCGAAGAAAAGAAATTGACCAAAACCGCTGCGCTCAATACGCTTCAAAAATTGTTTCGGTATAATTGCATCAGTGTCGACATTGACCCGGTCGACCGGGGCTACGATGCCTGTAAGTTGTTTAAACGGTTCCATATCTTATATACCCCTCTCGCGTTCAATTCGTTCTACACTACGGATTTAATTTCCCAATCGCGTACATCTGTGAAATGACCTTTTACTGCTGCTGCAACTGCCATCGCAGGCGATACAAGATGCGTGCGTCCGCCGCGGCCTTGACGCCCCTCGAAGTTACGGTTAGACGTTGATGCACAACGCTCGCCCGGTTTCAATACGTCAGGGTTCATTGCAAGACACATCGAGCAGCCAGCATCACGC
>NZ_JBFTSN010000099.1:0-17802 GCF_056400045.1 Paenibacillus sp. 01L418 | reverse complement strand
GTATAGCCTTGTTCAAGAAGCAACTAAGCATGAACGGTTGTTCGTCATCCGCTCAATGACAAAATTTTATGCGATACCCGGCATTCGACTTGGATATATCGTTGGCATGCCTAGAACGATAAGCGGCTTGCGACGTTTGCAAATACCATGGAGCGTTAATTCTTTAGCRCAGCTGATTGGGGAAACGGTGCTGGATGAGAAGGATTATGCAGAGCGTACACTTGCTTGGTTAGAGCAGGAAAGACCTTGGCTCATGTCTGAGCTTGAGGCGATCGGCTTTGAAGTTAACCCAAGTGCGGCCAATTATTTGCTCATTCGGATTCCGAGCGATGCGGGTCTCAGTGCCAGCATGCTTCAGCTCGAGATGGGCAAGCAGGGGGTGCTTATTCGCGATGCTTCGAGATTTGCAGGGCTTGATCATACGTATATCCGGGTTGCTATTAAACTTCGGCATCAAAATGAACAGCTGATCGCTGCTTTTAAGCAATGCTTGAAATGGAATGAAAACCAAGGCGGATAAGGAAATTTGAACGAATTGCAAAGTTCCTATCCATTCCAAATTAAACTCATGCATAAGCTTCTGTGACAGCCAAAGGAGGGAAAGCAATGACACAGCCCTTTCGCAAAGATCAGCATTATTATCAATCACAGCTGTGGTGCGGCGTAAGCTTGCAGCTCCTTGAGGACCGCATTGAAGCAAGCAGCAATGTTCCTTTGTATGCGCTAAGCAGCGCGATTCATCCGGGCGGCTTTTCTTATACCAATCGTATTGTGAATTGGAAAGTTCCGCTTACTTATCAATGTGAAGATCCTGTTCTCGACATCATTAATCAATGTACGGAATGGGGCTGCGAACCAGAAGCTACTGTAGGATTATTAACAGCAGCGAAGCTGACACATGCATCCATCACTGAAATGGAAGGCGATCGGTTTAAGCTTATCTGCTGTACGACGGTAGGCACACGAAATGCAGCAAGATCTGGTATGCCGCGAAGTACCTTCTCTGCTTATTCTCCAGGAACGATCAATATTGTTATTTTAATCGATGGTCAAATGACTGAATCAGCTATGGTGAATGCGGTCATAACAGCAACTGAAGCAAAAACAGCAGCATTACAGCATTTAGGCATCGTTGAGATGGAAACAGGACAATCAGCTACGGGGACGACAACGGATGCCATTGTCGTAGCGGTTAGTCAAGCAGCAAGCTGGAATGCGGTTCATGCGTATGCTGGTGCAGCTACGACAATTGGGTGCGCGATTGGAGAAGCGGTCTATGAGACTGTACTAGAAGCAACACGAACGCAGTATGATGACTAAGGATTAACGACCTTCGCCATAATTTCTATAAGGAGGTATGCGAATTGGAATTTTGGATACGAAAAGCGACGATCGATGATCTTAAGCTTCTCTCTCAAATGAACAAAGAGCTTATCGAGGATGAAGGCAGCCGTAATCCAATGACTCTCGTGCAGCTTGAAGACAGATTTCTTGGATGGTTGTCAAGCGACTGGGAGATTGCATTGTTTGAGAAGGCTTCTGCTATTTTAGGTTATGCGGTATATCAAATCAGGGAAGATGATTTTTATCCAGAGGAGTCAAATGTTTATCTCAGACAGTACTACATCGCTCGACTGCATCGGAGCCATGGTTATGGAAGCGCAGTATTAAAACAATTAGTCCGCGACTCATTTCCTAGCGGTGCCAAAGTAACGATTGATGTGTTGGCCTCCAATCCGCGAGGGCAGCAATTTTGGACGAATTGTGGTTTTGAATCCTATTATACGAACATGCATCTTAAACAATGAAACAGCGTACTGCTTTTACTTTTGCCGACTACCGACTACGCCATGCCGGGAGACAAGATAACAATGGGGATGCTAATTGAAATTGTCTTTGAGTTTATTGCCGATTTATTTATAGCGGACGGAAACGGGAAATGAGAGAAGCTCAAACAGACAAAGTACGAGAGAAAGCTGCGAAAATGGGAAAAAGAATACGAATGGTTTGAGCATTTATCCGCAATCTAGATTTAAACCTGGAAGCAAGGCGCCAATTAGAGGGAATGCTCATTGATAAATATAAAAGAAGCAGCGGAATAAAATAGCGGAGTTACATTACAGCGATTGTGAAATCGTGTAAAATGATAAAGTTGAACAATCGGTCATAAGATCGATCGTGTGCCGCTTAGAACGGAGGAACATCCTTTGATTAAAATAGTAGGTTATACAAAACAAAAGCAATGGTTAACTGATTTAACGATAGAAGATCTAAACTCGCCTGAGCTTGACTGGTATTGGGTCGACTTTAGTAACCCGAAGGAAGAGGAGTGCAGACTACTCGATACCTTTTTTCATTTTCATCCGCTCGCTATTGAGGATTGCTACCATTTGCTTCAGCGGCCGAAAGTAGATCATTACGACGATATTCATTTTTTTGTGCTGCACGAAATTGAGCGTAAGACGTTGACCGTAAATGAAATCAATATGTTCATCGGTCCATCATTTATTGTTACGTTTCATTATGAGCGATCACCAGAGATTGAGGAAGCTCAAACTAAGCTATTATCTAGCACGAAGATCGGCGACAAAGGCCAGCTATATGCGGCATATCTCGTAATAGACAAGCTGGTTGATCAATATTTTCCTGCGGTTCATGAGCTGGAAGACCAGCTTCTTGACATGGAAATCGGAAGCGGCGACGAACAAAGTCAAACGGCGATGAGCGATATATTCAACATACGTTCTAGGCTGCTGCGTTTGCGCAAAACGATTGTCCCCATGCGTGATTTATTGTATCGTATAACGAATTCCGATCGCATTGACGGGCTGAAGCCTTATATGGCCTTTTATCATGATATTTATGATCATTTGCTCAAATTGACTGAAATGATGGATTCAAGTCGAGAGATGACGGCAGATCTTCGTGACAGCTTCATTTCCTTTAACTCCAATCGGATGAACTCCATTATGAAAACTCTTACCGTTATCACGACGATCTTCATGCCGCTCACTTTTTTGGCTGGTATTTATGGCATGAACTTTCGTAATATGCCTGAACTGGAGTGGACGTGGGGTTATTTTACTGTCATAACGATTATGCTCGTCATCGGGCTTGGCATGTATGCTTGGTTCCGAAGCAAAGGTTGGTTTAAATGAATGTTAAGGAGCTTGGAGAGCAATGGAAATGAAAGAACCTGCTCGGATGAGCAAAAAGCGGCTGTTCACCATAGTCGGCATTATGGCAGGCATTATGCTTGTACTCGTCGTGATGCTTTATTTAATGATTATTTCACTCGGAAATCGCAATGCGGTTAATCTCTCAAAGTCTGAGCAAGCATTGCATTACTCCTATTTTTCAAAGACTTCAACTAGTGGGGTAAAGCTGCACGTCCTGCAAACAAAGCCCGCCTATGTCACGCTTGAAACGATCAATACAAATGTTACCCTTACCGGGAAAGTCGGCATTAACGGCGGATTTTTTTATGGCAATCAGCTGTTAAGCATCGGGGTCGTAAATAGCATTCCGGTTAATAAGGAAATTGGCAATTTCGGAACGGGAAGCGAAAACGTAAAATATACGCGTGGCACACTCGTTTGGGATGGCGCTTCTGATTCATTAAGCGTTCAGGTTGCAAGCCAAGCGTCCGAGATAAAAGTGAAGGATCACACACGTTTCTGGGCACAAGGCGGTATTAGCATGAGCTTAGGCGATGATGCACATTGGATTGAGCAGTCGGTTAAGGAAAATGCGCCGTTCCCAGATGACAATCGCTTGCGATCGGCAGCGGTGTACGATCAAGCAGGGGCGTTATATTTAATTGTTAGTGAAACGAAAAACTCGCTTGCTGTATTTAGAGAAGCAATTATATCAAGCGTTGGCGATGGAAAGCTGGTTGACGGCATATTTCTAGATGGTGACGGGTCGTCCCAGCTTTTTGGCAGCAAGGCATCGTTGCCTGGAGATAACAGACCGGTTGTACAAATGATCCGGATCGTAAAATGAGTTGAGATAAGATAAGGAGCAATCAGCATGAATCAACAGCAATTGCCGATTGATCAGGTATTGCCGGAACTGCTATTGGCTCTGCAAAGCGGTGTGAATGCGGTGCTGATCGCAGAGCCGGGAGCCGGAAAGACGACACGAGTTCCGCTTGCGCTGCTTGATCAGCCATGGCTGGGAAGCAAAAAAATAATAATGCTTGAGCCGCGAAGACTCGCCGCACGTTCAGCCGCACAGTTTATGGCAAAATCGCTTGGCGAGCAGGCTGGTGAAACGGTTGGTTACCGGGTGAGATTAGATTCTCGCGTAAGTTCGCAAACACGTATTGAAGTGGTGACGGAAGGTATATTAACGCGTATGCTGCAGGAGGACCCCGCACTTGAGCAGGTTGGGGCGATCTTGTTTGATGAATACCATGAACGTCACTTGCATGGCGATCTTGGCTTAACGCTTTGCTTGCAATCACAGCAATTGCTGAGAGATGATTTACGCCTCGTTATTATGTCAGCAACGCTGGATGCAGAGCCGATTGCCGAGCTGCTTGAGGGTGCACCAATTATTAGCAGTGAAGGCCGGGTTTTCCCTGTTGAGACACAGTACATGAAAACAAAGCTTACGGGACCTATAGAGCCCCACATGGCACGAACGATTATGGAAGCGCTCCGTTCGTTTGATGGAGATGTATTAGCGTTTTTGCCAGGTGTTGCTGAGATACGCCGCACGGCCAGATGGTTAATGGAGAGCGGCGTATCTTCATTTGCTCGAGTAGAGGAACTGCATGGCAGCTTGCCGCTCGAGAAACAAGATGCGGCTGTTGCTCCATGTACTGATGGCGAACGCAAGGTTGTGCTTGCGACTTCCATTGCAGAATCAAGTCTGACCGTTGAAGGAGTTAAGGTTGTGGTAGACAGCGGCTTAATGCGAGTTCCCCGGTTTTCTCCAAGAACAGGCATGACTCGGCTGGAAACATTGCCGGTTTCGATCGCTTCCGCGGATCAGCGCCGAGGGAGAGCTGGACGGTTGGCTAAAGGTGCTTGTTATCGGTTATGGACAGAGCAAGAGCATGTTTATTTACCGAAACAGAGTACACCCGAGCTGCTTGAGGCAGATCTTGCTACCCTAGCCCTTGAGCTAGCCATTTGGGGAATAAAAGATCCGCTGGAGCTTAATTGGTTGACGCCGCCGCCTGCAGCTGCTTATGAGCAAGCGGTTGCTTTGCTGAAAGAGCTAAACGCAATAGACGGTGACAGTAAACCAACAGCCGCGGGAGTGAAAATGGCACAGTTTGGTTTGCATCCGCGGCTCGGTGCCATGATTTTGCAGGCTTCAGAGCTAGGTTCTGCACGACTCGCATGTGATGCAGCAGCTTTGCTAAGCGAACGTGATTTACTTCCACAGGAGCGCAATGTAGATGTGCAGCAACGGTTGGATTTGTTATATCAGCTGTCCGGAAAAGATGGCAAACTGCTGATGGGCGGCAGCTCCGAGCATCCCAGCAGAGGCGCAGTACGCCGAATTATCGCGCAAGCGGATCAATGGGAGCGGAAATTGTCAGCGCAAACCGCTGCCGAGACAGCTTTTGAAAAAACAGCTCAGCACAAGTCGCCTATTCCAATTGGCATTTTACTGGCATTTGCGTATCCGGACCGAATCGCTCAAAGGCGCAGCGATGGCCGATATTTATTAGCTAACGGCAGAGGAGCTGTACTGCCTGAACTTCAGCCGCTATCGCGTTCAGCTTATCTTGCTGCTTGCGAGCTCGATGATACAGGCTCCGAAAGCCGGATTCGGTTAGCGGCTGAACTTCATCTAAGCGATATCGAGCATTATCTAAGTGGCTATATAATAGCTGAAGAGGTCGTAGAGTGGGATGCTTCTGCACAAGCTGTTCGTGCAAGGAAACGATTGCGACTTGGCAGTATTGTGATGAAAGAAAGCATTCTTCAGAAACCGGATGAACAACTTGTTGCGGATGCTTTGATTTCTGCGATTCAGGAAACTGGATTTGTAATGCTGCCAATGAGCAAGCAAGCGCAGCAGTTGAAAGCAAGAATGAAGCTGATGGCGCTGGCTGGCGATGATTGGCCCGATGCTTCCGATGAAGCGCTGCTCGGCACGCTCGAAGAGTGGCTGAAGCCGCATCTATTTGGGATGAAGAGCCGTGCTGATTTACAGAAGCTCTCCATGCTTCAGCTGCTTGAAGGCAAGCTTAGCTGGAAGCAAAAACAGGAGCTTGATGAGCAGGTTCCTACCCATATCGTTGTGCCTAGCGGTTCTCGCATACCGATAGACTACAGTGATCCGGAGTCCCCTGTGCTCGCTGTAAGGCTACAGGAGCTATTCGGTCTAACGGATACACCACGACTAGCAAGGGGCAGGTTGCCGGTTACACTGCATCTTTTATCCCCTTCGCAGCGACCGGTTCAAGTGACTCGTGATTTGCGCAGCTTTTGGGAGAATACGTATTTCGAAGTAAAGAAGGATTTAAAAGGACGTTATCCAAAGCATTATTGGCCGGATGATCCTTACACAGCGATGCCGACGAATCGAGCGAAGCCGAGAAACACATAAGGGACTCAGCTGTTTCTGCCAAAGCACGAGAAATATCCCTATACTGAGAGGATGTGTGCCAAAGCAATGATCATTTATTTAGTCATACTATATTTGCTGTTTTTAAATATTTACACGTTTGCGCTTATGGGCTTTGATAAGAAAAGCGCTAAGAAGCAGCGCAGGCGTGTTCCCGAAAAACGATTGTTTTTGCTGAGTGCCATTGGCGGTGCAGGCGGAACATGGCTTGCGATGAAAAAATGGCGTCATAAAACAAAACATCGCTCGTTTACTGTAGGAATTCCTTTTCTGTTTGTCTTAAATATATTGCTCATTCTAGGAGCTGCCAAGCTTATTGGAATGACTGTAAACTCTTGATTGCTTTGAGAAGCCTTCCTATGGTATATTGGGGCTTCTCTTTTTTTTCTTGCACACCACAAACTTAGGAGGTAACTGACATGACCGTTCAAAGTGCCTATCAAGAAGAGCAGGATCGATTAACCGAGTCGCTGAATGATATTGTAAATCAGCTTCAAGAAATTGGTCCACGCTACAAAGGCGATGATTTCACAGAGCAAATGCTCGATTTACAGCAAGAGGAACGTAGACTTAGACTTGAAATATCGAAGCGTGAGCCTTATTTCGGCCGCATTGATTTTCAAGAGTTGCCAGTGGGTGAAACAAAACCCTTATATATTGGCAAAGCCGGCGTGGCAAAGCAAGGCAGCAATGAGCTGCTTGTCATCGATTGGCGTGCGCCAGCAGCAAGCTTGTTTTATTCCTTCACAGGCGGAGAAGCGCCAGCTTCTTATCAGTCGCCTGACGGAGAAATTGAAGGATATGTCCATTTAAAGCGAAATTTCATGATCCGCCAGGGAGAAATCATTCGTCTGGTTGATAGTTTTGTACGCGGCCAAGAAGAAGGCTCGGTAACGGATGAATTCCTTTTGTATCGCTTAGGTGAGAACAAGGATAATAAGCTGCGTGATATCGTTTCTACGATTCAAGGCGAGCAAGACCGTATTATTCGTGCGGATCGTAACAAAGCGTTGTTTATACAGGGCGTCGCGGGAAGCGGTAAAACGACCGTTGCGCTGCATAGACTTGCTTACTTGCTTTATCAGTACGCCGATCGGATGCGAGCGGAGCGTATGATCATCTTTGCACCTAACCGAATGTTCCTAGACTACATATCCGGTGTATTGCCAGAGCTAGGCGTGGGTGATATTCAGCAAACGACATTCAGTGACTGGTCTCTTGAGCTGCTGGAGAAAACAGTAACCGTCAGCGATCCTTCCGATACGATGGCTTATTGGTTCGAAGAACGCAGAACCGCTTCAGAAGTGGAGAATGCATCCGGACGTTTTAAAGGGAATCTCGATTTTAAAGCAATTATTGATGAGCGGATCGCTAACTTTGAGCAACGAATTGTGCCAACGACATCTTTTATGCCAATTGACGGGCTTGAGTTGCCGCCAGAGCAAATCCGCGAGTGGTATGATACCGATTATGGCGAAGAGACGCTCATGAAGAAACGAGATCGACTGGTTAGTCGGATTCGTCGCTGGATGGAGTCCGAGCTGAAGATGAAGCGGATTGTTGATAAAAAAATAAGAGCGAAGGCGCTCACTAAGTTTAATAGCTACACCAAAAAAATTCCGGCCTATACCTCTTTACAGCTATATGCCTCGTTATTCAGCGGAAAACAGCTTGAGAGCCGTATTCCTAAGGTTATCGCAGCTGCAACTGCCGAACGATTAAAGAAAGAAATGGCTGCTGCGGAGGATTTGGCACCGCTCGCCTATATCCAGCTTCAGCTATTTGGATTGCCGAAGCAGTTTTTCGATCATATCGTTATAGATGAAGCGCAGGATTATTCTCCATTTCAGCTGGAAGTACTGCGGCTGTGTCAAAGAACAGCATCGATGACCGTGCTAGGCGATTTGCAGCAAGGTATTCATGCCTACGCAGGCGTACAAAGCTGGACAGAGCTTACCGCTTTGTTTAATGAAGAGCAAATTGACTTTTATGAGCTCAATCGAAGCTATCGTTCGACAATGGAAATTATCGAATTTGCCAACAAAATTTTAGGAAGCATGATCGGTGAAGTCAAACCTGCGGTGCCTGTTTTCCGAAGCGGAGATGCCGTTCTTGCAGTGCCAGTTGAAAACGATAATTGGTTAGCTTCCATTGAAGGTACTATCCGTGAATGGAAATCGAAGGCAGAATATGAGACGATTTCTGTCATTGGCCGTACAGCGATTGAATGCGAAGAAGTTTATAACTTCTTGATTAAGCAAGGTTTGGACGCTTCGTTAGTGCAGAGCAAGCAGCCTGCATATGGCGGCGGCCTGTCTGTAGTACCTGTCTACTTGTCTAAAGGTTTGGAATTCGATGCCGTGCTTGTAGCAGATGCGAGCAAGGAAGCTTATTCTGAGCTTGATGCGAAGCTATTGTACGTCGGATGCACGCGCGCCTTGCATAAGCTTAAGCTGTTTTATCGCGGAAAACTCACATTACTGCTGGGCGACGAAGCTTAATTTCGATATAATAGGCAGCAACATAACGTCTATCCGGAGGCTACTTATTTATGAACTGGGACGAATGGCTGCCGCCAGTATGGCTCTCTTTGAGAGTATCTATTATTGCTAGCATTATCGTTGCCATTATTGGAATTCTCGTAGCACGCTTCATGTCACGGCATTCTTTTAAAGGCAAAAGTATCATAGAAACCTTCTTCATGCTTCCGCTGGTCCTGCCCCCAACCGTCGTTGGGTTCATTCTTCTCATAACGCTTGGACGAGGGAGCTGGATCGGTAAAGCATACGAGTGGTTATTTGCTCAACCTATCGTTTTCTCATGGATCGCCGCGGTTATCGCGGCGGTCATTGTTGCGTTTCCGCTCGTTTATCAGACGATGAAGGTTGGTTTTCTTTCCGTCGATCGCCATCTTGAGGATTCTGCACGTTCAGCAGGAGCCAGTGAGCTGCAGGTGCTGAGATATATCACGCTGCCGCTTGCTAAACGATCACTTACTACGGCATACTTGCTAGGATTTGCTAGAGGCCTTGGCGAGTTTGGCGCAACCTTGATGATTGCAGGAAATATACCAGGTCGAACGCAGACAGTACCTACTGCTATTTACATCGCTGTTGAGACGGGTGAAATGGGAATGGCTTGGGCTTGGACGATAGCTATTATTTCGTTCTCTTTTGTCATGCTGCTGTTTACAGGGCGCAAATTGGAACAATAATGTGAAGGACGAATCCGAATCCAGTTTTTCTGCGTATTACTTGCGGAGAAGGAGCGTGCCCGAAGATGCCTACTGTCATGGATTCACCAGAACATTTGAAATCTGCTTTGCTTGAAATAGAGAAATGGGAAAAAGAACAGAAGGATTTATGGTTTTGGGAAAAGCTTGGGCGTTTGCCATTTATGCTGCTCGACAAAATTACTCCAAAGTTTATACAGGAAAAACTTGGACTTGCAGTGGATGAGATCGGAAGCTATATTCAAAATGGCGGGAAATATTTGATTTCGGAGCGTTCGGTTATTGATAAACTGCATCATAATGCGGCTCAGAACGATGTGCTTCTTGGAGCCGATCATGAAGAGACGACCATTAACGATGTGGCTAATATGCCGTTGTCTATTTTAAACTTAACTGCTGAGCAATTGGCATCCAGTCGTTCGAAAATGGCCACGCTTCAAGGGGCAACGACAGGAATTGGCGGCATTTTTACATTAGCGATCGATATTCCAGCAATACTCGGCTTATCGCTGAAGATCATTCAAGAAATTGCGATTTGCTATGGATTTGATCCAAAAAGCAAGGAAGAACGTGTATTTGCAGTTAAAGTAATGCAATTTGCTTCTTCAGATATTGTAGGGAAAAAAGCGATACTTGATGAGCTCAGTGCTTATGAGGAAATGAACCGAAGCAATCAAATGCTGTCGCAGCTGCAGGGCTGGAGTGAAGTGGTTGCTGTTTATCGGGACAATTTTGGCTGGAAGAAGCTATTTCAAATGATACCTGTGGCAGGCATGTTATTCGGAGCGTTCATCAATCGGGGCATGCTGAATGATGTTGCAGAAGCAGCCACCATGCTGTATCGAAAACGCAGAGTATTGATAAAGCTGGGGGAAAATGAGGCGAAAGCATAATGACGACGAGCAGCATGAGAAAGACCATAGCCGAGCAAGCGATTGCTTTCCTAGGTGAAGCGTATTATGAGCTTGGAAAAACCGAAGAAGAAGCGAAGCGGCGAATTGATGAAGTGCTGAAGCAATTAGAGGATACTGGTTATTATACACATACGTATGAAGAGCTAAGGCATGGTGCAAAGATGGCGTGGCGGAATAATAACCGCTGTATCGGTCGATTGTTTTGGCAGACGCTGGAAGTATTCGATGCACGCGATATAGTGGATGAGCAAGACGCCGCAAAACGAATCTTCCAACATATGAGCTATGCAACAAATGGAGGTAGGATTAGGCCTGCTATTACGATTTTTCCGGCCAGCCACTCCCAAAATAACGTAAGAATTTGGAATCATCAGCTCGTACGTTATGCAGGTTACAGCGAAGGGGAAGCTTTTATTGGCGATCCTGCCTCCGCAGCCTTTACAGCTGTTTGTGAGAAGCTGGGCTGGAAGGGGGAAGGTACTCGATTTGACGTGCTTCCGCTAGTTATTTCGCTATTAGGGAAATCGCCTAAATGGTATGAGCTGCCTAAAGAAAACGTGCTAGAGGTTGCGTTGACGCATCCTGAAAATCAGGAGTTCGAGCAGCTTGCATTGCAGTGGTACGCCGTTCCTTTTATATCCGATATGGAGCTTGAAATAGGTGGGATTTTGTATAAGGCTGCTCCTTTTAATGGATGGTACATGGGTACAGAAATCGGAGCGAGAAACCTGTCGGACACGAGTCGCTATAATCAGCTGCCGAATGTTTCAAAGCTTTTTCAATTTGATATGTCAACGAATACTTCGTTATGGAAGGACCGTGCTTTAACGGAGCTTAATGTAGCTGTACTGCATTCATTCAAAAAGCAGGGCGTCAGCATTGTTGACCATCATACAGCATCGGAGCAGTTTCTACGTTTTGAGAAGCAAGAGCAGGAGCAGGGTAGAGCTGTGACCGGTCGTTGGTCATGGCTTATACCGCCAATGTCACCCGCTACAACGGGCATATGGCATCGCAGCTTTGATGATGCGGAACGAACGCCTGCTTATCGAGCGCAAGCTGCTCCATATTAAGGAAATAATGTATGAAATGTAGTAAGATAAATAGAGGAATGTTAGTTCATGAATTGGGCTAATCTCCTCTATTTTTTTATTTTAAGCATGTGAAGTCGAATTTTGAGATGAACTTGCTTTTGCAGAGAAAATTATGAATGCCTGATTGTTTTAATAGGAGACTAAAAAAATAAGGAGGCTCTTTATGGGAAAATTTATTAGCCATGTACAGATTCCAGTGAAAAACTTGGAGGATGCAGCTTTATGGTATATTACCAATCTCGATTGTACGTTACATGCTAATTTCGGTGAATTTGCTATTATAGGCTTTAAGGGAGATAAAACACATATCTTTTTATGGCAGTCTTCAGATAAGGAATCATCAACGTTTACAGTTAACGGCGAACCGTTTCCGAGCATTGGTTTTCAGGTAGAGGATATGGATGAGCTTTGCAGAAAGCTATCTGAAGCTGGCGTCGAGGTACATGGTGACCCAAAAGCACCGCCAGGCGAGGAAGGAAGAAGATTTTTGAAATTTTTTGATCCCGATGGCAATATGTTGGTCGCACATACTATCTAGGAATGTTAATTTTAGTAAACTGTAATCAACTGAGAGACTTTTATTAGCTGACGTTAAACGATATAAGAATCATACATAAGGATGAGCAGGCATTGGGGTGTCTTGCACATTTTATTTTAGGTAAACCAAGAAAAGGGGGTATGTGATGAGATTCAAAATGCTGCTTCTTTTGGCGATATTTCTTATCCTTTCAAGTTGCCTTAAACTCGGCTACAAATCGATAGATGAAGCTATGAAACACGCTGGAATACAATCCAAACAAATTTATCATCAATATGAAGTGGAAAAAGGAGTCATTTTATTTTATGAAAATCCAAGCGGAGGCATAGATGCTGGTATTGTTTATAATGAGGGAAATAGGTATAAATGGGGCTTCGGCGGCGGTACGGTGCCGTTTTCTTCGGAGAGGGATGTTGACTGGGGATGGGTTAACCTTGATAACAATGCAAAAAAAGAAGATAAGCAGTACCAGCTTTATTATGGCATTATAAATGAACAGTCGATTGCCAGACTTCATATCGAAGATAAAGGTACAAACAAACATATTGATAAAGATGCAGAAATAGTGGAGCTACAAAATGGGACTAAGCTATGGTTTGCTTTGCAAGATCGTTATAGCGAGGTTTATCCTGGTTTCATATTGAATGGATTTAATGTAGACAACAAAAATGTATTTCATTTTGAGTGATTGGCAACCATTTTTTTGTGCATATGGGTAATTAATTCGAACGAATCTTAGCAGGAGATCCTCAAAAATTACGCAACATAAAATTATTAACATACGTCGAAGTAGATGTGTGTACTTTTAATTTGAATGTTAGAGAGGCAGGGGTTCTTGTGCAAAAGTTTGTCTGCTTGGTATTGTTTATTACGGTTTGTATATCTGGTTGTTCCACAAAGTCTGATCCCGCAGCATCAAACCGAACTTCCGTAAATACTGTAGTTGAAGAAAATTTGCCATTTGCACAATTGCCAGTGAATGAAATAAAGGAAATTGTTATCATAGAACCTGATGGCATAGATTTAGAGCCAATGCCTAAACCATTAGCGACTCTTACCGAGAAAAATGAATTTCAAGCATTTTCAGAAGCAATAAAAGATGCGGTTAGAGCTACAGGGGAGGTTGTTGCTATCGGACCGAACTACGACATTGTCGTAAAATATTCATCCTCAGAGCAACGTTTTCGATACTGGAATAGCAAACCTCTAAAAATGATTACAGATCTTGAAGTACAAAAGTCATATTTCTTAAGTGAAGAAGCAATCAATCAAATTGATGAGTTAATCAACAAGCGGCTGACAAACTCTGTAAAGGATTAGGTAAACAATGATCTGAACAATTAACTGAACGAGGCAGCCGGTAGGATGACAGCCTTCCCGTGCTACTTTGAGGTTATTTTAAAGGGAAGATGGAGGCATTACAAAGGTGCGGAAAAATATGAATATCGTACTAATCGGTATGTCAGGAGCGGGTAAAAGCACTTTAGGTGTATTGCTTGCAAAAGCTTTAGGAATGGATTTCATCGATACAGATCTTATTATTCAACAACTAGAAGGTAGGTTGCTGCAAGAAATAATTGATCATGAGGGTATCGAMAAATTTATGGAAATCGAAGAGAAAATCGTTTCTGAACTGGAACTGAATAATTGTGTGATTTCTACAGGTGGAAGTGTTATCTATTCAAATAAAGCTATGAATGCCCTGAAACAGGTTGGGCAGATTGTGTATTTACATGTCCCATATGAAGAAATTCAAAAGCGACTCATAAACATAACAACCAGAGGGATTGTAATGAAGAAAGGAAATAGCCTGAAGGACGTTTATGAGGAAAGATTGCCGCTATACATGAATTATAGTGATATAACTTTTGATTGCTCAAATAAGGATATCGAACGTTGTGTTAGTGAAATTATAGAGAGCATGCAGGAATAAAGGAGCGAAAAAGCGCACCTAATGTATAACATTTATTACATAATTAATCGTGTAAGGGGAGTAGAAACAGCTTGAGGCCGTACGGGAGAATCATATTCATCTCATTTCGGGCCATGCTGAAGATGATTGCTATATCGTATTTTTAAGCTCTTTYGCCTGCATATCCAGCTGTCGCGCCGCTTCTCCGATGCTGATGAATTCATCGACAGCCCGTTGAATGCGCAGCTGACTTTCCGCAACGACCTCTTGTGAGAGTTTGGTGCCGTTTACGACCTCATGAACATGGTTTACGATATCTTCTACATACCCATTTACTTCTTTGGTTGCTTCCTGGACTTGACCAGCCAGCTTGCGCACCTCTATCGCGACCACATTGAAGCCCCGGCCATGCTCACCGGCATGTGCAGCTTCGATTGCCGCATTTAAAGATAAAATATTCGTTTGCGAAGCAATATCGCGGATGGTACGAACGATTTTACGAATGAAGCTTGTTTGTTGTTCCAGAAGGTGGAGAACAGTCATATTATCGCTTGCACCTACAGCCACTCTTTCAATTGCCGCTTCCACTTCTTGGCTGTGTGATATCCCTTCTTGGGCACGGCCGAGCAGCTCCTCGGACATTTTCAGCAAATTCTCTGTCATCTGAGAAGTAGCCTGCTCGCGGGCATTAATATCGGTTGCCATTTTTAAAATCGCAATGACTCTGCCTTCTTCGTCCCTGACCGGCATGTAAGTGGCCTCCAGCCAGATTGCATTTCCGGTTTTTGTAATCCGCAAAATTTTATTCTGAAAGGGTAGTCCATTGCGCAAGTCTTCCCAGAGTTTGGCATACGCAGTGCTATTCACAAATTGTTGCGAACAAAATTGCTTATGCAGCATGCCTGGCATTTCTGAGGAGTGATATCCCATAGCTTGCGCAAAATTTTCGTTTGCCCATAAAACCTTCCCTTGAACATCGAATTCGATCATGGCGAGCGACTGCTCAATAGCTGTAAGAACAGCTCGCTTGTCCAATACCTGGGTAGTCATATGTAGCATGGTGTTACGTTCTGTCATGTCGAGATTCTCCTTCATTCGTTCGAATGCTTATAGTAAGCAAAAATAGCCTTCACAACATTCTACAAACATTGTACATGTTGTGCAAGATATTATTATCAAGGGTTTGAAATACACTTGGAACATGTTTGAAATTCTATCAGATTCAGTTGAGAGATTAATGTGATTGGTTCTCTCATCTGATGTCGCGAAGAGGCGAGATATGCTATTCTAAGTAGATGACATCAGCTTGTTTGGAGGAATTATAAACGTGGATTTTAATATGCAATATTTATCCTTTTTCGTTATTCATACCGATGGTGAAGAGAGTGCCACATCATCAGGAAAACGGTTTAAACATTATCAGACTTTAGAAGAGGACACATATGAAGATAGTGAAATTCAAAGGTTTTTGGATGATGAATTTAAACGGATCGTCAAAAGAAAAGTAGAGCGCAATCCTAACTCAGCAGGCGCGCCAACGAAGATTGGACGATTTATGGTTGAGCCCGGTTATGAACTCGGCAGCAATCAGAACTACAATTTATTTCAGCGGCTGCGTGACGCGGATTCCAAGGAGCGCTTTATCGGCATTGCCGACGAGCTCGTTCGAATCTACATGGATACGAGTGCAGTAAGAGGAGGCGCATTTATTATTGCGTTATCCAAGCTTAATACGTATTTCGATGAGCCGTTTTTATTTTTGCTGAAATGTGATTTTGAGCCTAAGATTGCTCGTATTTCGGATGAAAAAAGCCTAATCTCCCAGGTGGAGATGGCGATATCTGCTCGCAGCATCAAATCGATTCAGTATCCGCATATGCCAGAGGAGGGCATGCTAGAGCATTGGGAGCTAAAAATTCATCAGGCGTCGCACGCTCGATATTTTGAAGATTTCTTAAAATATGTTTCTTATGAGAAGCCTTTGCCTGAGGTCATGGGTGAGCAAGTGGTGGAGATGGTTCATCAATATATTGCGGATAAGTGGCAAGAGGATGAAAGCTCGGAGCGCCGCGAGGAAGAAAATGCGGTTGAGGTGTGGGCGGCAAGTGAGAAGCGCGACCTTCAGGAGTGGTGGACGCCGGAGCAGGTAGGAGTTGCAGCAGCGGCATTAGTAGAGCAGAAGCCGGATTTACCTTTTACATTTAAACTAGGCGACGTTACAGTAAAAGGACTGCTTGCTGACTTTGGCGACAGCATCCATTTTGCCAAGCATAACGGACGTTACGTCGTCGTAATTGAAGGGGATTCCTTCCAATTCGATAAAGGCATGTCGCCGGTTGAGCTCGTCCAGCCGCTTGATCTGGTTGATGTTATGCCGCGTATCGGAAGCAAGAAGCCTGCTGAGGATGCGGATTCCGGATATAGCTACACCCCTGCTGGAGAAGGCTCAGGCAATAACGATGATGTTCCATGGTAAGTCATCTAGTACGTATGAAATTTCACTTTGAAGGAGAGGATATTTAAGTGGACAACTTATTTTTTATAGAAATAGGCATGGGATGCGATCTACACGGTCAAAATATTACAAAGGCATCGGTGCGCGCGGTACAAAACGCGATTCATCATAACTCGATGCCCGGACTGCGATCCGTACTGCCAGGAGGAACGCTTGATAACATGAAGGTGCGGGTAAGGCTTGCACTTCCTTGTGATCATGAGCTTCTTGACGTTGAGCAGGTGAAAGCAGTGCTGCCGTATGGACAAGTGACTGTAGAAGTCATACACGGCGGCATGCTGACGACTAGCGGTGTAGTACTGCCGGACAAAGATGATAAAAACGATTTGATTTACATCGTTAATGCATCGGTTGAGGTGGGCTACTAGTAGCATCTCCATTGCAAAAGGGAGAAGACGATGGTTTTAAAGCTTGCACTATTCGTATTATTGCTCGTATTTACAGCTTTTTTTGTCGCGACTGAATTTGCAATTATTCGTATGCGATCAAGCCGCGTCAATCAGATGGTAGCAGAGGGCATGAAAAATGCTAGAGCGGTTGAGCAGGTAACGAGCAAGCTTGACGGTTATTTATCTGCCTGCCAGCTCGGCATTACGATTACGGCGCTTGGTCTCGGATGGTTGGGAGAACCAACGATTGAGCTTATATTGCACCCGTTATTTGATCGGATACATGTCGAGGGCGAGCTGAGCTCGGTGCTTTCGTTTGTCATTTCCTTCATCATTGTAACGTACTTGCATGTCGTGCTAGGAGAACTTGCTCCCAAAACGTTAGCTATCATTAAATCGGAAGAAGTCAGTCAGTTTACAGCTCCGATTATCATCGTTTTTTATAAGGTGATGTATCCGTTTATTTGGCTTCTCAACGGATCTGCGAACTCCTTGGTAAGATTGCTGGGCTTAAAGCCAGCGAATGAGCATGAGGCTCATTCCGAAGAGGAAATCCGCATCATTTTGTCGGAAAGCTATGAGAGCGGAAAAATTAATAAAAGTGAGTATGGCTATGT
>NZ_JBFTSN010000098.1:0-17808 GCF_056400045.1 Paenibacillus sp. 01L418 | reverse complement strand
CTCTTTAGCATCGGTTGTATTTAATATCCATGACGCCTCCAAGAAAATCGTAGCGCCGTTTTCCATTTTAATAAATCCAAAAGCCGAGTCTTCTACATCATATCTTTCCGGGTCCCATGCCCCCATCATATTGCCTTCGAACTTATCCGCCATTTTATGATAGACAGAACCACTCACCGACTTCGGCTTATAGTTATCCATGAACCATAATGCCAAGTCCAGCGCATGCGTGCCTAAATCGATTAACGGTCCGCCGCCCTGCTGCTCTTTATCCAAAAAGACACCCCATGTCGGCACTCCGCGTCTGCGCACGGCATGAGCTTTAGTCATATAAATGTCTCCTAAATCACCTTCGCGGCATGCCTTATGCAAAATTTGAGAGTCATTTCTAAATCTATTCTGATAGCCAATCGTCAGTTTCTTGCCTGTCCGCTTAGCCGCATCTACCATTTTTTTGGCTTCAATTGAGTTGATCGCCATTGGCTTCTCACACATGACATGTTTGCCCGCTTCTAGTGCATCAACTGTTATATAAGAATGCTGCAGGTTCGGTGTTAATACATGAACAACATCAATTGATTCGTCTTCGAGCAGCTTTTTGTAATCGACATAAACTTTAGCGCCCTCGCTTCCAAAATCCTGAGCTGCCTTTTGCGCTTTCTCTTCAATAACATCACAGAAGGCAACCATTTCACCCATATGTGAAAGCTTGGCTAACGATGGCATATGCTTCTGGTTTGCGATACCGCCGCAGCCGATGATACCGATTTTAAGTTTTCCTTTGTTCATTGAACATTCTCCTCCTTATGGGCTATACATATTGTTGAAGCACGGTTAGATCCTTGCGAATGCTGCCAAACTTGTCTTCCGACTCGCCCTCGTTCTCCACAAGCGCATAACGGACATGCCCCATTGCGCGGATTTGCTCGTACACAGCTGCAAAATCAAACCTGCCTGTGCCAAGGTCAACGAAGTCCCCAGGGCCAATATGCTTCTGATAGATTTGAAATGGTTCAAGCCCCTCTTCGCTGCCTTGCTGCATAGCTTCCATAATATTGAGCTGGCCGGATAGATTATTGCTTATATCCTTCTGGTGGACAATATCACAACGATCGCCAAGCTTCTCTAACACATGAATCGGATCTATGCCTGCACGTACGACCCATGCCATATCGATTTCAAATTTCACATAGGATGGATCTGTATTTTCCAAAATCAAGTCGAACAGCGTTTGATCACCGACCGCTTTAAACTCATGCGCGTGATTATGCAGATAGAACTGGAACCCGCCATCCTTCATTTTTTTGCCGACACTGTTCATTTGCTCCGCCGCTTTCAGCGTATCCTCACGATCTTTGATCCACACGGATGGGAGCACGATTCGTTGGCAACCGATACCCGCGTAATACTTCATAAGCGAATCCCAGTCATGCGAAATCAATTCTTGCCCTGGCATCGTGCCTTCATGAACCGCTACTGCATTTAGACCAAGCTCACGAAACTTATCTCGAACCGCTTCCATAGGAATTTCATCGATATATCGTGTAAAGGACTTCATATTGAATCCGATAAGCTCAATATTTACATACCCTGCAGCAGCAACCTTCTCCAGCGTTCCAAAGTAATCCTCACCAAGCTCCCTGTATACGGAAAAAATATTAATGCCTGCTTCAATAGTCATTCGGCGAAATACCCCCATCTCGATTGGTTGATTGTGTTCTTATTTATTATGATAGAATACCGGAGACTTTCTTTCTTTCACGTATCCGTCATTCTATTATTGAATTTCCGCACTGTGGCTGTCGGAATGAAAGATTTGCCGCCAACTTTTTGGATAAAAAAAAGGGACTGTCTCAAAAGTAGAATTACCTCCACTTAAAACAGACCCTGTTTTTTTTGATAGAGCTTAGGCAAAACGATGTCCTTCCCTCATCCTACTTATAGCTAGCGAACCTAATAGCCCTTATTTAGAACATTCATCGTGGCTTATAATTGTAACGAACTCTAGAATCGTTATTTCGAGAAAAGTTGCTCATAACCACTTATAAAGCATGCTATAACGTTAATAAGGTTCGTTAAAATTAAAGAAAGGACGTTTTCTGCGTAATAAGCATAATACAGTTCGTTAGTGAAATAATCTTGAGATGTTATCCGCTGGATGAGCCCGTTTATAGCCAACCGCATGTCATTCTTTAATAATAAAAAAAAGAAAGCCTCAATGAAACAGGCTTTCTCCACTCACTGATATATGCTGTTTACTGAACTTCCTCTACAAACCGGTTCGTCAGCGAACCCAGCTTCTCGATTTCGATCGTAACCGTATCGCCAGCCTTCAGCCATACCCGCTTCTCTTCCGGGTAGCCGAGTACAACACCCTCAGGCGTTCCAGTAAGAATAATATCGCCTGGCGACAATGTCATATGCTGTGAGACATAGCTTACGATTTCATCACAGCTAAAAACCATATCCGAAGTATTGGACTGCTGACGTACTTCACCGTTAACCGTGCAGCCAATGGACAGATTGTTAGGGTCTGCAATTTCATCTGCAGTGACCAAATAAGGACCGAGCGGGCTGAACTTGTCCAGTGATTTGCCAAGCAGCCACTGCTGCGTGCGCATTTGCAGATCCCTTGCGGACAAGTCGTTGACGCAGCAATAACCGAAAACATGCTCCAGCGCCTGCTCCTTCTCGACATACTTTGTTTTCTTGCCGATGACGATAACTAGTTCAGCTTCGTAATCAACCTGACTTGTCACCTTTGTTGGAAGCGGAATATCTTCTCCATGAGCAGCTACGGTGTTATCGAATTTGTTGAACAAAATCGGATACGCAGGAATTGGAGCGTTGGTCTCATGCGCGTGTTTGCGGTAGTTCAGTCCGATGCAAATAATTTTGCCCGGCTCGGTTACACATGGGCCGAATGTAATATCCTCTTCGCGAAATAGGGCAGCAGAATATTGTTCTGAAGCTGCGGAGACTTCCTCCACAAACTGGCTTAACGAACCAAGTGCATCCGAGCCACCTTCGATCACTTCCATAACTGCTGTCGGTACATTCGGCTTATTGTTGATTTTGAGTGCCTCAACGATATCCAAGACGCCACTCGCTAATTTAACTCCTAAATGAGAGCCATTTTCTTTTTGAATGACAAGCAATTTCATAGTTATCTTCCTCTCTTTTGTGGATGATTCATACTGCCGCGTCAGGCATTTTTGCCGAACACGACGCCTCCATCAATATAAAGCGGTGAGCCCATCATAAAGCTCGACTCATCGGATGCAAGAAACAGTGCCGCCTTCGCTACATCTTCCGGACGGCCTAATTCATTGCTGAGCTGCCGTGATTTTAGCGATGCGATGGCAGCCTCTGGGTCCTCGTAAGAGGTGCGTAAATAGTTTTCAACAAACGGCGTCATAATCGTACCCGGCAAAAGTGCATTCACACGAATATTGTACTTAGCATAATCGACCTGCATCGATTTGGTAAGTGCCAGTACCGCTCCTTTGGTTGCTGCATAAGACGCGCGGTTTGCAAGACCCATCTCTGCAATACAGGAAGACATGTTAATAATCGTGCCGCTCGCTCGTTCCATCATATGAGGCAAGACATACTTGGAAGGCAAGTAAACCCCGCGAATATTGACCCGGATCACGCGATCCCAGTCATCCGGCTCCACCTCATGAAGCGCCCCTACACCGCTAATGCCGGCATTATTAAACAGGACGTCAATTCGGCCGTGCGCGGCAAGCGTTTCGCTTACCATGGATTGAACGGAATCTGGATCAGTAACATCCGCATAAACAAACGAAGCCCGCCCCCCTAGGGAGTTGATCTCTTCTACCGTTTCATTTCCTTTATCTGCGTTCAGATCGTTAACCACAACAAACGCGCCTTCCTTGGCGAATAGCAGCGCCGAGCTTCTGCCAATGCCTGAACCTGAACCGGTAATGAGGACAATCTTATCCGCTAATCTCATATACTAAGCTCCCTTCTATATTCGAATTCATGCCCCAAAACTAACCACGTGACTCACAAAATGTTCCTATAAGCTAGGTCCGATACGGTTAATGCTGAATTCTTGATGACCCAGCGTTTCTGCCTTCGTCCATTTTCCATCCGCTACATCTATGATTTCTTGCCATATTTTCTCTCCTGCCGACTCCAAACTCAGCATGCCGCCCAGCATATCGCTGACGTCGACGTCCATATTATCTTCCATCCGCTCAAACATCCGTTTATTCCCTGTAATTTTGATAACTGGCACGACTGCTGCCCCCGTTGGCGTTCCTCTGCCCGTCGTAAAACAAACGATATGAACGCCCCCCGCTGCCATGCCCGATACACATTCGATATCATTGCCCGGCGAGTCCATGAAGTAGAGTCCGCCCTCCGGTATTTGTTCTGCGTATTCGATAACTCCTTTAATGGGTGCTTTCCCGCATTTGCTAATGCAGCCTAGTGATTTCTCTTCAATCGTAGAAAGACCGCCTTCAATATTGCCAGGACTCGGATTGCCGCCCCGCATGTCAGCGCCCATCCGCTCTACCTCTTTCTCGAAACGGCCGACAATATGATACAGCATATCCGCCGTTTCTGGCGTGGCACAGCGCTGTGCCAGCACATGCTCGGCGCCGATAATTTCGGTCGTCTCGCCGATAACGATTGTTCCGCCTGCTGCGATTAAAGAGTCCGCGGCTTCACCAAGTGCCGGATTCGACGACAAGCCGGAAGTGGCATCGGAGCCGCCGCATTTCACGGCTACCTTGAGCTTTGACAGCGGAACAGGCACTTTCGGCTGACGCTCAAGCTCCACCATCATTTGTTTGGCTAGTTCCGTTCCATGCTGGATCGCTTTCACTGAGCCGCCAACCGACTGGATATCAAATACTTCCACAAGTTTGCCGGTTTTACGAATATCCTCTGCAAGCGCGTAGGGATCCACTACCTCACACCCTAGACTGATGATGATCACTCCGCCTACATTTGGATTTTTCCCAGTTCCCGACAGCACCTCGAAAGTACGTTCCTTGTCCGCTCCGATCTGGCTGCATCCATGCTGATGAGGAATGGCCACAGTACCCGGTACTAGCTGCATGATTCGGTTGCAAACCTGATTGGAACAGATGACCGTTGGAATGATGAGCAGATGATTGCGGATGCCAATATCTCCGTTCGCTCTTTCGTACCCCATAAATGTGCTCATGCTTCCACCTTCCCGGCTATATCGCCTCTGCCGCGTATTCCTTCAATATTGTGGACATGAACATGCTGCCCCACCAAAATGGCCATGCTCGCTCGCCCGATGGTTTCGCCGTATTTCCGCACTTCCTGTCCTTCACTAAGCGCCTTAATCGCCAGCTTATGTCCGAATGGGATAACATCAAGTGCTTTAATTTCATGAATTTCCTCACCATCTCTGTAGCGAATGGTTTCTTCAGCTTCAACATCACGCAGCGCCATCACAACATGATCTCGGTCATCCATAATTAAAGCATCGACGCCATCTGTCATTTGTTGTTTCATTCAGCCACTCCTCCATCTTTTGTTCGTTTATGACTAATCGGTTTACTATCCAATTTTTAATCGTTATCCTCCATAATAATCGAGCATTTAAGATATGAAAATTGCGAGAAAACGCTTAAACATACCCTATTTTGACTATTATTCGGATAGCCATTACACTAGTACCGAACAGCATATTTTTATATCTTCCTCATCAAGGAGGTACCGCCAAAATGAAGCCGATTCGCAAGCAATTTGATGCTGCTGCTTCTTTTCCATTCGAATTCAGCTATCGTGCGGTAAAGGATTCGCATAATGAGCTGCCCAACCACCTGCATGATTGGCATGAAATCGTCTATGTCCATTCGGGAAAAGGCGTGTTTTTTATTGATGGCTCCTTCTATGCCATAGAACCCGGTGATTTATTTCTGCTCCCTGGCAACACCGTCCATCGTGCATTGCCGGATGAAGAAGCTCCGTTGACGGTGAGCGCCATTTATTTTCACGGACGTATCGTTCAATGGGACTCCTTAGGCGATACCTTTTCTTTTGTTCAATGCTTTGAGGAGGCTAACAAGCGGAAAAGCCAGAAGCTCAGTCTGGATACATCCGACCAGCACTTAATAGAAACGATGCTGGTTCATATTAACGATGAGTTGACGATGGATAAACCAGGGCGCCGCCATGCTGCCGTCCTTCATCTGCTCCAGCTGCTGCTTCTGCTGAATCGCCAAATACCCGCTCCAACAGCCGAACGGAAACATACGGGTGCGCCGGAGTGGATGAGGCTAACGCTTCGTACAATAGACGAACATCCTTTTGGTGACGTCAGCTTATCCACGCTAACCGCCAAAGCGGCAGTGAATCCATCACATTTCACGCGTGTCTTTAAGCTTCTTACTGGTATGACGCTAACTGAATATGTCACGGCAAAACGGATCAGTCACGCCAAGGAGCTCCTTCTATCCTCGGATGCGCCAATCCATGCGATAGCGAGCGAATGCGGGTTTGAGAGCCTGCCACATTTCCATCGCACATTCAAAAAACTAACTGGAACGACGCCAGCCGGCTACAAACGCAGCAGCCTATCGTCAGACTTTAAATAGGCGCAGCAGGGACTTCATGTTAAGCAGGTTAGCGGATGTATTGATAAATCATCGTACTGTTATCTAAATACAGCTTCAGCTCCTATTTGGTACGATGGGTTCAATTGTTGATAACGAATAGGAGGAAATAAAACATGACAAGTCCATCTAATTTCGGTAGTTTAACGAAAGAACAAATTGATTTTTATAATGAGCAGGGCTATCTTGTGCTTCCAAATCTGCTGTCGGAACAGGATTTAGCGCCCGCCAAAGAAGCGATGAATAAGAAAGTATCCATGATTGCAGATGAGTTAATGCATGCAGGACTTATTAGCGATAAACTGGAGCATCGGCCCTTCAAATATAGGCTCGCGGAGTTGTTTGCGGATTTAACCTCAGAGGAATTTCTGAACTACGGTAGAAGCTGGCGTGATAGACTGCCTGGCTACTTCGATTTAATGAGCAATCCAAAAATTTTGGACGCTGTGGAATCCTTAATCGGGGGAGAGCTTTTTTCCAATCCGGTCTACAACACAAGACCCAAAATTCCGAAAGTTGCTGCTGGAGCAGTGCCTTGGCATCAAGATAAATCATATTGGCCCGATGCCAATTCTAATCCTGTCATAACCGTTTGGATTCCTCTCGTCGATGCGAACGAAGTTAATGGCTGCTTGCATATCAAGCCTAAGACTCATCGCACGAAGCTATTGGAATGGCATAGCGAAAGCCATACAGGTACAGGCTACACGGCGTTGCATGAAAGCCAGCTGGGAAAAACAAAAACTGTCGTCTTGCCCGTTCCAGCTGGAAGCGCGATTCTTTTTAATGACCGTTGTCTGCATATGTCCACCCCCAATGAATCAGACGAGGTGCGCTGGAGCGTAGATTTGCGATATCAACCAACGGATCAAGATCCCATGCCATCCCATGGCGCAGGTTTTCTAGCAAGAAGCTATCTTCACCCTGAAAGAGTAGCCACTCTGGAAGATTGGCTTGCAGAAAAGCCCGAACACAACACATAAAATATATGGGAACTTAGCATTTGTTCAGCCAGAAGAGCGAGATATGCTCTTCTGGCTGTTTATTCTAGAAGCTGCCGAACTTCAGGAATGGCGAAAGCTTAGCCTTATTTTAAAACTGAGTAACTTGACCTGCACTAATTTTAATAGGCTTATCGTCCACGCTTATCCAGACGTCGAGCGCAGAAGGGTTATGAACAATGCTTCTGTCTACTGAGAATCTAAGTCTCTCGAGCGCCTGCATATAGGCTATAATCTCTGCATTCGTAGCATGCCAGATGGTATCGTTATCCTTTAGCAGCTCCCCCGCTTGATCAATAATCTCCCAGTTATCGTCATTGTCAAACTCATAGCTATGGCCCCAAACATAAAGCAAAGACATTCTACTAAACCATTCCTTAAAGTCTTTGAAAATTTCAACTTGTTCTAGCAATTGTTTATGATGACATGTTGGATGCCAACGAAGCGGATCAGCTGGCATATCGAATCTGCCATGGCTGTTCACCGTTCTAGCATATTCAATTCCAAGCGCTGGAAGCATCGCAACGACTTTGTCATTATAAGTTCCAAAAGGATAACTCATTCCACGTACCGGATATTGTACAAGACTCTCCAGCGTCCGCCGATCTTCCAAAATTTCATGTGCTACTTGATCTGGTGGAGAGATTTCTAGAAAAGGGTGACTAACCGTGTGCGCAGATACTTCATGGCCTTGAAAGAGCGTTCTAACCTCTTCCGCTGTAATATATCCCTCGCGCCCAAGAAAACCAGAGTTAAGATGAAAGGTACCTTTGAAGCCATACTGATTTAATTTCGATACGAGCTGCCGGTCTTGAGTGCGCCCATCATCATAGCTGAAGGTCATAGCCTTCGTTCGTCCTTCTGGAAATAACGTGTACTGAACTTTCATCACATTTCGTCCTCTCTTATTCTTTTTGCTCAGCTGGACTATACACACTGCTAAAAGAAAAACCCATCAGTTCGATGGGTCAAGCTTTGTGGATAATTACAGCATACTAGGCTTCAACTGCAAAGTAAGCGCTATATCCTCATTATTCCAGCTTGCACTAATAGTTGCAAGCTCTTTTGTACGTTCGATTTGCGGCTTGAAGCTATCAACTCCTTGTCCTATGCAAAGAGAGAAAAGAAATGCAGCCTCGTTCATTTTTTGAAAATCAATAACCTTCTTTTCACCGGTATGAAGTACAAGGTCGATGCCCAGCAAGTCACCCTTCCTAGTTACTTCCCAGCTCCAGTCTCTGGCTGCCTCACCTGCACTCTGATCATCAAAGGCTGCAAACCAGCTGCGCAGCGATACCAGCGTCTCCCCTATTCGAAGGCTAACACTGCCTTTCTCCACTACGGTGCTGACCTGATCCAAAGCGCCGCCAATTTCCAGACGGAATCGCAAATCTGACGCTTCGATTGAGCCATGAATCATATCCAAATTCGGGTGGGTATCACCGCCATTGACGACAAAATTCACTCCAAACAACAGATGGTTCTCCCGCTGCTCCCCATGAAAAATAGCAGAACAATAATCATAACCATCGTGCAGCGCACGCAGATGCAAGTAAGTCGCCTCGCCACCATTATCAACATAGGCGAGCAAAGTCCTTGTCTGGTTCCACATAATCTCTTTGTTGAAGCTGCCAAGTGTATAGGTCGGCGTCATATAAGTAGTTGCCCACTTCTCTTTACCGTTTCCATTGATCCCGAAGCATTCCCTTATCGTCCGCTGACCGAGCGCAAGGAAACCTTCTACATATTGCTCTGGACATACAGCGCCGCATTTATACCAATCTTCATAATAAGGAAGTTCATCCTCCATATAAAAAGCCAGCTTTCCTTTGGTTGCTAATTGTAGAAAAGCTTTGCTTTGAGGTGTAAGCAGCGTTTTGTAACAACGGCTGTGCGGACCGGACCACTGCCTTGTACCGGCATGAAAATGATCCGCTACACTTTTCCATGCGATGTTCAGCAAGTCGTTTCCAAGCTGCTTTGCATAATCATTGCTCGTTTCCGTTACAATAGCAGACAGCTCCAAAATAGCAACATAAGTGTACGTCGGACTATTATATTCTTGGAACGCCTGCCGAGGCATTGTATAGCTATGCAGCTTTTCCAGTCGTTCCAAACCGTATTTTGCATAATCCTGCCGCTCGAACCATTCACCAGCGATGAGCGTAACGAATGCGCCCATAATTGCAATGTTAGTGTAATGCGGTCCAACATTCCGAATGATAATCGCGTCACAGGCATTACAAATAGCTTGTTTCACCGACTGCCGCAGCGTCTCTGGCAGCCTTGCATCGTGCCTTGAAATGATCAGCACAAGCAGCTTGCCGCAAAAGTCAGCCCAGTTCCAATCAGGAGGGGACATTTGATCAAGCGGCTCCTCATAAAACCAAGACCAGATACCGAATGTATTGCGGCTCCGATCTGTATCCTGCAAGGAAACGATTTGCTCAATAATATCGAAAGCACGCTGCTCATAATGTTCTTTCCCTGTATCCAGCAGACCCAGCGCATAGCTGAGCGAGCTCCGTGTTGAATGGATAAAATCAGCCTGTTTAATGGTCGTATGATAGCCGGGACTACTGAAGGGTGACCTAAGTAAACGGTTTTCTGAATTGTACTGGGAGTCTAGGGAATCAATCAGCTCAATCAACTTGTTTCTGTTATCGAATGAATTATTGGAATTGTCCACTATGTTCATTTCATCCCTCACCTGTAATCAAGTTATCTTCGTTTGCTTGCTCAGAAGTCAGCAAGAGCATAAATTCTGTCAACAGCTGTAAAGTTAAGCCTTGCCCATAAAGTGTCGGATAGATCGGAATCTGATTATAAGCGTCATCGGATGGCATAATAGGTGTTCCGCCCGAGACACCTGCAACTTCACCATTAGAATTAATTAGCGACAACACTTCAGATAGCGTTCGCTCAGCCGGCTCCAGAAATGAGGCGTCAAGCATACCTGTGTTGACTCCTCTAAGAAAACCGCATGCAATTCCAGCACTTGCCGAGGTTTCTTTATACGTATCCGTGCGATCCAGCACCGTATGCCACAGCCCGTCTGCAGCCTGGCAAGAGCGTAGTGCAGCGGCAAGAGTGGAATATCGTTTGTTAAGCTCTGTTGGTATGGCTGCTAGCCCGCTGATTTCACTCACAATCTCGGGTATGCTCATAACGATCCATGCATTGGCGCGAGCCCAACGAACCGCTGATAAATGGTTGCCTGCCTCACAGTTCCAGCCGTGAAATAACAATCCCGAATTCGAATCCTGCAGCAGCTGCAAATGAAGCATGGTCTGCTCTAGTGCCTCTGTAGCCAACTGCTTATCACCCGTCGTTCTCGCCAGCCTAGCTAGAAATAAGACAGCCATAAATACCGTATCTGCCCAAACCTGTTCACGGAACTCGGCAGCCTCCGTAACGGTGTGCTCGAAAGCCCGCTCGCGTGTACGCGGCGCTTCATTCAGCATCCACTGTGCAATTTCCTGTGACTTGGCGAGCAGCCAAGCCTCTCCGGAGCGGCGATATAAGGAAGGAAATACGGCAAAAGGCGCCATTGCATTAATTACTTTCTGAGCATCGGCCTTATGCTTATTCTGCTCTACCCATTTTTCCACGTACTGGATCGCTTCTTCTTGCCCTGACTTCTCACCATAATCCAAAATTGAGATGATACCGACACCAGGAACCCAGTCCCACTGATTCATATCCATGCCCCAATTCCCCTGATGATCATCGGTCATATAACTGTAGATTTTGCTCATCGCCTCTGCAATCTGCCCTGTCATATCAGTTCTCCTCAGTGAATTGATCAATGTCGATGATGCCAATCCATAAGTGCTGCTCCTCATCTGCAAAAGTAAACGACACCTTTTTACTATCGGGACTGAACATGGGGTGGGGATGTCCGGGATGATCTCTCCATAGAGGCAGCTCGCACAGCAGCTTGGAGGTTCGCTTCTCCAAATTGATGAGGACGATTTTGCTTACCTTCATTCCCTCTTCAAACGTATCCGCAACGGCAAAACGCCCATCTGGACTCGGCGCTACATGCCAGTACCTGTAGTCGCCATTGATAAGTTCATGATCTTTGCCCGTTTTTTCAACCCGATATACTCCTGTTGGTTTTAGCCGGCTTTGCGGATACTTGACGAAATACAGATACTCCCCATCTGCTGCCCACATCTCGTGCCCCACATATTCCACATGCTCACCTGTATCCAGCCGCTGCTGGCGAAAAATATTACGTATCTCACGCGTCGTTGTATCCGCAACGTAGATACGATCTGCAATATGGTCTGTCCTGCCCTCATGGGCAAAAAAAACAAGCTGATCATAACGAGGATTAATCATCGAATGATTCGCAATAGGGTAGGGCTCTTTAAACCCCGGTGCAGCAACAACAGAGACCTCACCTGTGAGGACCTCAACAATCCCGACTACCCATTCCTCGCCGCGTTTCCAGTAAGTTCCTATTTTCTTTCCGTCATTTGTGATGGAGAGTGGACCATACACCTCAGTCCCAACCTCCATTCTGCATACGTTGCGAGACAGCATCGTATGCAGATTAAACTCATAAATCGCAGATCCGACATAATAATAGAAATAATCATTTGACGATACAACACCGCATCCCCAGCTGAGGTTTTCTATCAGTGTTTCAACCGCACCCGTCTCTATATCAAAAAGAACATAACGCCCTTTAAAGCTCTCATCTATGTCTGTACAGACCATAATATTGCGGCTGTCTGCCATCCAGGTTTGAGCTGTAAAATAGTTTTGGCCGGTATCCGTACCAGGGTTTCCAACAGCCTGAATAGCGATATTCGTTAAAGGATCCTTCAACTTGCGAATGATCATGCTGCACCCTTCCTCTCCTCTATAGTTCAAACCTCTCCATCTTCTTCTCTCCGCGCCCGATCTCTGAATTCCGTAGGCGTTAGCCCTGTTATTTTCTTGAATAATCTCACAAAGCTATTCACATTTGTATAGCCTACGCCCTCCGCAATATCGCGTATTTTCTCTTCCGTATCCTTCAGCAGCTGCTTGGCCTTGTTCATGCGCGTCTCCATCAAAAAATCGATAAAATTGCACTCCTGCTGTTCTTTAAACAGCTTGCTGAGATGAGATACGCTCAAATGAAATTCGCTCGCGAGCAAATTAAGCGACAGGTCGCTGCGCATATAATGTTTTTGAATATAGAGCATCACATTGTCAATGACATCATTTCGTTCCCTGTTGCTTCGCTTTTCCTTAATTCGTTCGATGAAGCTCGAGAGTGATTGGATCGTAAAGGCCTCAAGATGGTGCAGCTGCTCATACTGGTTCAACATTTCAACCATGTACTGCTCCGGCAAAATCCCCTCAGGGTCAACGCCAATTTCTACAGTGGCTGTCGCGGCCTTCATCAGGCATTGTACAATCAGCTGCATAATCATTTCCGGCGGCACGACATGCTCGGTGAACGATTCGAACCATCTGTGTACTTGCAGCTTCATCTTCTCTGTATCCGACACCTTAACCGAAGCGACAATCCCATCTGTCATGGCAAATAATCGGTAAAATTGCGGGGATTGCTCACTGAACACATCCTCTTTCGTAATAATCGAATTGCTCCCCATTACGAGCTTATAGCTCAGCGCCTCAAGCGATTGCTTATAGGAGCGATGAATTTCGTTGACCGTTTCAACAATATCTCCGATGCCAATCGTAATCGTGCGGTTAAAATACTCCTGAACGAAATCCTTCATTAAATCAGCTACTGCGACCGCCCGCATCATATGGCGCTGCGGATCATCTTGATCACCGAAGCTCATAATGACAGCGCATTTGCCAATGCTCACTTCCACTGCAATGCCGCGGCTCTCTGCATTCATCAGCTCCTCTGCTACATTGCAGAGCGCATAGGCATAAAGCTGCAAATCCCGCGGCGAAGCAATTTCATGCTTGTTGTCAAATTCAATGCTCATGACGACATAATGCTCTAGATACAAACTAATGCCAAGCATATCCATATAAGGCTGCAGCACTGCAATATTTTTGCGTTTCTCAGAAAGCAATTCAGTGAGCAGCTGCCATTTGATAAGCGGCTTGCTTTCAATTACCTGCTTATGCAGCTCTTCCCGATCTTGCAAAATATGTTGTACCGTCGATTCGAAATATTGAAATTCATCCGTGTATTTCCGTGTTGTTCCTTCCTTCGGATGAATTGTCAAATGCCGAGTCATCGCCTGAATAAAACGATTAACTGGCTTGAAAATCCAGCGGCCTACCATCGCTGCCGATGCCGTTGCCACCACAAACAATACAATGGCAAGAATAAGCAGGCCATTGCGAATGGCATAAAGCGGCTTTAGAAACTGCGCTTCCGGCACTACCCGAACAATATTCCATCCCGTATAGTCTGACTTCACATAAAAAACGGAGGATGCTGTCCGTTCAACCTGCTCAGAAAAATGGCCGCTCGTTTCCGAGGCATTCAATATCTGGTTAATATACGGAAATTCACTAATGTCCTTGCCCAGCTTGCTCTGGTCTGCATGCAGCACCACGACGCCTTCACTATCCATAATAAAGGTCTGTCCTTTATCCATCGCAGCCGTATTGCGAATCAAGCCGTACAGCAGATCCTCCTTAATATTTACGGCGATCGCACCTTCCCGCGTACCTGACGAATGAATAAGCGGATAAGAGCGTACYAGCGTTACAACATTGCGGTATACCGGATATTGCGAGTGATTAAGCTGTACCTTGCGAGTCGACATCCAATTGAAATATCCATCATACTGCTGAAATTCTGGAATCCATGAGAAATCCAGCTTATAATCCTGTTCAGTCAATACATTTCCTGAAACGAGCCGCTGCGTGCCATAGGAATAAAGATCGATGGAAAAGAGATAATCAATACTATTAATCGCATTCGTAATTAGAGTGGATACGCGGAAAGCATTGTTCTTGCTCTCCAAATCGGTCAGCTCATCATTGAAGAACCGTCCCACCTCAGACGTCTTCAGCAGCTGAATTGCCGATTTATCAATATGCTTAAGCGACAGCTCCAGCTTCTGATCCAGCTGTCCTAGCAGTTCCATGTTCGTACTGGTCAACTGCCGCTCCAGCTGTCGGTTGAATACGGAGTACGTCAAAAATGCAGAAGAAAAAACGAGGAAGAACAGCAGCATCGATAGTACTGCAACCGCTTTTACAAGCCGCCGATTTTGTACGAGCTTCATATCTGTTCCTCCTTCATTTTTGTCTTGTCGCGCAAATGCTTCGAATCTAAAAGAATCTAGAAGCTGGCTTTATTGTCTTCATACCACTTCTGGGCAATCTCTTCTGCTTTTTCACCACCAAGGCGTTTCCATTCCTTGCGAATCTGATCCAGTGCCCATTGACCTGTATATTTGTCTCCTTGGGTTACGGCATTAGCACGTGTTTCCCTAATGAAGGTATCCAGTGTTGAACGGATTTCATTAATTTCATCAAAGCTTGGCTGATATGGAATATCGCGGCGGAACTCATTTTTCAACGCAATATCGAGCGATTCCATATCAAGCTTAGCAATGCGCTGTGACAAATCATCGCTGGCCGCTTGAACAAGCAAATTCTCGGCTTTAAAACCGCTCTCGTCACGCAATACAGCGTATTCTCCTGCATAAATAACTTCTTTTGTAAATTTATCCGGATCAAGACGTTTCGCAACGTCACCTACCATTTCATGATGGACGCCTTCCTCTCCATTCACGAGTGTGAACCAGCCCTTCTCCAAAATCCAATCCAAATACTCCATAGCGGCCTTCGGATTTTTCATATCCTTATTGAAAGTGACATAAAATAGCGGCGAAGCCTCCTGATACGTACCATATTTGCCATGCGGAGTAGCAACCGCTTCCAATGGCTCAGGCTTGGCGTCCGGCACATTAATGAGTAGATCCTTCGTTATAATATCGGTATTACCGAGTCCCCATTGCCCCATATAGATTCCAGCTTTACCTGTTGTCCACAACTGGGTTGCACGCTGATTGTTGCTATCCGTTAAATATTCACGATCAACAAGTCCCAAATCATACAGCTGCTTCTCCAGTTCAATCGCTTCACCAAAACGGTCAAGGGTTGCACCATATACCATTTTCCCATCTTCCACATACCATTGATTGTTCATGGCCGCATATAGAGCAGAGTAAATATCGAATGTCGTATGACCGACTATTGGCGTGCTGTCTGGGTAGCGTTCTTTCATTGCTTTGGCTACAGCAACAAGCTCTTCCACTGTCGTCGGCCTCTCAAGCTTCAATTCGTCGAGCCAATCCTGTCTTATCCACATGCCATGGTTTACAATGCCGGTAATCGCACGTTTCGTCACTGCCGCATAAACTTCTCCATTGAAAGTAATATAGGGCAGCAAATCCGGATTTTCTTCCAAATATTTTTTGTAGGTCGTGCTGTATTTCTCAATATAATCACCGATCGGTTGAATAACTCCTTGGGTGACCAGCTTGCCAATATATGTCCGGTCATATTCCCACAGCAGGTCCGGCGCTTGTTTCGATGCAATCAATACGTTTAGCGCATCCTGTGCTTGGTTGCGCGGTACAGGTACGATCGTTACATCAATACCCGATTGCTCGCGAATCCATTTTACCCAGCGATTTTCTTCATAGGTACCCTCATCGCTTGACACTGCTCCTCTATCAAACGTGGAAATGCTGACCTTCTTAGGCATCCCATCATAGGGATCTTTCTCGCCTGTAGAGGACTCGTTGGCAGGTTTGTCAGTGGCCTTGTTCGTTGTATTCGTAGAACTGCTGTTTTCCCCACTGTTGGAACATGCCGTTGCCAAGAGTGCCATAATCATAATCAGCATAAGCAACATTTTTCCTTTTTGTATTCTCTTCTGTTTCATACTTGACCTCCTACAAAATAATTTTTTTATATCAAAATGTGCATTCTTGGCACCCTTGATATTCAGCTCAAGCCGTACATTATCCTTTAATTGAACCAAGCAGCACGCCTTTAATAAAATGCTTTTGCAAAAATGGGTACACACACAGAATCGGCACGATAGCAAACACGACTGCTGCAGCCCGAATGCCTTCCGGCGTAATCGAGATTTGCGACACACCTTCACCGCTTCCACGCAGCAGTTCTGGACTTACCAAATCGATCATCTGGTACAGCTTCACCATCAATGACACTTTATCCGTACTTCGAATGTAGATTAAGACATTCATATAGGAATTCCACCAGCCCACGGCATAAAACAATGTTAATGCAGCGATGACCGGTTTGGAGAGAGGCAATATAATTCGCCATAAAATAGTGAAATCACCGGCACCGTCAATCGCAGCGGATTCTTCCATCTCGTCAGGCAGCCCTTCCAGAAACGATTTCATAACGAACATATTGTAAGCGCTTATAAGTGCTGGCAGCCAAAGTGCCCAATACGTATTGGTAAGTCCAATGCTATTGATAAGCAGAAAATTAGGAATTAATCCACCGCTGAACAGCATCGTAAATAAAATAGCCATCAGCATGACATTTCTGCCTTTTAGTCTCGCTTTAGAGAGCGGATAGGCAGCAATGATCGTAAAAATCATATTCAACGCTGTTCCGATGACCGTAATGATGATGGTGTTCTTCATCGCTACGATTAATTGGCCGTCTTTCAGCAGCTTTAGATAGGCTTCCATATTGAAATCAACTGGCCACATGAAAATTTCCGCGGCATTGATTGCCCTGCTGCTGCTAAACGATACAGCAATAACGTTAATAAACGGAAATAACGCCATGTAAGCAAGCAGCGCCAGCAAGATGTAGTTAAGCCAGCGAAATATGACCGAAAAAACGCTATGTTTTCCAAGCTTCAGGTTGCATCACTCCTTTCATCCCTTACCACAATCCTCGTTCTCCCAGCGCCTTAATGATTCGGTTCACCGACACAATAAGAATGAGCGCAATCAGTGATTGGAATAAGCCTAATGCAGTTGTGTAACTATACTGCAGGTTGACAATCCCCCTTGTGTACACGAAGGTGCTGATAACCTCGGCCACACTCGTTACTGCCGGATTCCTCAGTGCATATATCTGCTCGAAACCAACGTCCATCATTTTTCCTACTTGCAAAATAAGAAGAATCGCAATTGTACTGCGAATGCCTGGCAGTGTCACATGCCAGATCTGTCTTATTT
>NZ_JBFTSN010000097.1:0-18060 GCF_056400045.1 Paenibacillus sp. 01L418 | reverse complement strand
GAGTTGGAGCAAGTCAGGAAGCAAGGTTATGCTATTGATAATGAGGAGAATGAGCCGGGGGTCCGGTGTGCCGCTGCTCCGATATACAATCATAACGGACAAGTGATAGCGGCGATGAGCATATCCACCATGGTAGCACACGTTGATGATCAAGAACTGGCACATTTAATTGACCTGATTCGGCAGGAAACGAGTGAAATTTCTCGGCAACTAGGTTATCAGTTCTAAGATGAGCTTCCTGAGCAATAACTATTGAGTTAATGCTAGATCGACATGCGATGAAAGCAAGTCGATCTATATTATATTTTAAGAACGTCGTTTTATATTATAAAACAAGGAGAGGTTAAAATGAGAATTATTCGATATCGTGATGGCGTAGAGCAATGTTTGGCAGCAGTAACTGACGAGGATAAGGTATTCAAATTGGCGGATTCGGACTTTATATCATTCATTGAACGAATCGAGAAGGCAGGAAAAACACCACTTGAAGACGTGAATGATGTGATCCGTTCAAATCGGCCGCTGGATAGGGAGTTTGCTAGTCTTGAATTACTTATGCCAGTAGCTGCCCCTGAAGTATGGGCAGCCGGTGTAACCTATGCGCGCAGCAAGGAAGCTAGAAATTATGAGGCGACTGGCGGCAAGCTGAATGCATCCACCTACTATGACAAGGTGTATGATGCAGAAAGGCCAGAGTTGTTCATGAAATCCACAGCAGCTCGGACGGTTGGCCATTTTGATAATGTTTGCTTGAGAAGCGACTCGAATTGGCAGGTTCCGGAACCGGAGCTTGGTTTGGTTTTAAATAAGCGAGGCCATATTGTTGGATACATTATTGGCAACGATATGAGCTGCCGCGATATTGAAGGAGAGAATCCGTTATATCTTCCGCAAGCCAAGGTTTGGAAACAATCATGCTCAATTGGACCGGTCATAAGATTAGCCGAAACGATTCAAGATCCCTACCAGTTGCAGATCACTTTGCGGATTTATAGAGATGGAAAAAAAGTAGTCGATGAATCAGCAAGCACGGGACAGCTTAAACGCAAGCTGGAGGAACTCGTTTCCTTTTTGCTCAGGGATAATATTGTGTACGATGGTACGATTCTCCTCACGGGTACATGTATCGTTCCTCCGAATCAGTTCACACTTGCACCTGAAGATGTCATTGAAATTGAAATCACTAGCCTTGGAACACTAGTAAATACTGCTGTTTTGACCTAAATAGCAATTTAAATAAGAGAGGAAGATTAAAATGGTAAATATAAATTACGCTATATATAACAACTACATTAATGGCGAGTGGAGAAGCTCTGAGAGCGGCAGAACGCAGAAAAGTATTAGTCCAGCAAATAAAAACGAAGTCGTAGGTATGATCCCGGATTCGACTAAACGGGATTTAGAGGATGCTGTTGCAGCTGCAAAGGCGGCCAAGCTTGCTTGGCGTAAGCTAACGGGATCACAGCGGGGGAATTTACTGTTCAAAGCAGCTGATATCATGGAAAGTAGAGTGAATGAAATCGGTGAAGCGATGACGAGGGAAATGGGGAAGACATTACCCGAGGCGAAGGGCGAGACGGCACGTGGAGTGGCCATTCTGCGTTATTATGCAGGAGAAGGCATGCGTAAAATAGGTGATGTTATACCGTCTTCCGATCCAGATGCTTTCTTGTATACTACAAGGTCACCGCTCGGAACGGTAGGGGTGATCTCCCCTTGGAATTTCCCAGTTGCTATTCCTATTTGGAAAATCGCACCTGCATTAATATATGGGAACTCGGTCGTATGGAAGCCAGCAACGGAAACAGCGGTTACAGCAGCGAAAGTTATGCAATGCTTCCATGATGCAGGCTTACCAGCTGGTGTTCTGAATATGATCGTAGGCAGTGGCAGCGTCATTGGTCAAGGTATTGCGGAACATGCTGATATTAACGGAATCACCTTCACGGGCTCCAATGCGGTAGGGCAAGCGGTAGGGCAAGCAGCGTTGGCACGCGGGGCTAAGTATCAGCTGGAGATGGGCGGAAAAAATCCGATCCTAATTGCGGCAGATGCAGACATTGATTTTGCGGTTGAAGCGACAATTAGCGGGGGGCTTCGTTCTACTGGCCAGAAGTGCACTGCGACAAGCCGAGTTATCGTAGTGAAGGATGTTTATGAGGAGTTCAAGTTGAAGCTGCTCGAGAAGGTGACTGAATTGAAGGTTGGAGATGGAATGGATGGACAGACATGGTTAGGCCCATGTGCGAATGAAAAACAAATGGAAACCGTTCTATCTTACATTAGTAAGGGTGTAGAAGAAGGGGCAGTATTGCTGTATGGCGGCACAAGACCAACTGAGGGCGCATTATCAGATGGCTTCTATGTCACGCCAGCGATTTTTGATAAAGTGACTTCAAAAATGTCGATTGCTCAAGAAGAAATATTCGGGCCTGTGCTTACACTAATCGAAGCGAATGATATTCAAGAAGCGATAGAGATTGCCAACGATACGGACTATGGCCTTAGCGCATCAATTTATACCCGTAATATCGGAAACGCTTTGCAGTTCGTTCAAGATATGGAAGCAGGTCTCGTCCGTATTAATGCAGAGACAGCCGGTGTTGAGCTTCAAGCACCGTTCGGGGGTATGAAACAGTCCAGTTCGCATTCAAGGGAGCAAGGCCAAGCCGCTATTGAATTTTATACTTCAATCAAAACCGTATTCATTAAGCCATAACGACAACACAAGGGATGGATGGTGTGAAATGAATGAAGGCTTCGAAACGATAATGGGCAAGGATATCGATTCTTATTTTGACATCTATACACATGCTCCAGGACCAAGCGGCTCCTTGCCGCTTACCCCGGATATGCTTCGTAATTCACCAAGCGGTGATTTATTCGGATTAACACAGAATGTTGGCATGGGATGGGACCCGAAGAAGCTTTTGGGAAAGCAAATACTCATTCTTGGCACTCAAGGCGGCATTCGAGAGGAGGACGGCCGCCCGATCGCTCTTGGTTATCATACGGGGCATTGGGAAGTTGGAATCATGATGAAAGCCGCAGCGGAGGAAATCACAGGTCTTGGTGGCGTGCCCTTCGCGGGTTTCGTGAGCGATCCTTGTGATGGCCGTTCACAAGGGACGACGGGGATGTTCGATTCACTGCCGTTTCGCAATGATGCGGCCATGGTATTAAGACGTCTTATCCGTTCCTTGCCGCAACGCTCGGCCGTATTGGGGGTAGGCACTTGTGACAAAGGATTACCATCCATGATGTTGGCTCTGGCAGGGATGGGTAAACTTCCTGGCGTAATTGTTCCAGGCGGCGTTACGCTTCCACCGACCCAAGGCGAGGATGCAGGCAAGATTCAAACGATTGGCGCGAGATATACGAATGGTGAACTCTCGCTTGAGGAAGCGGCTGATCTCGGTTGCCGCGCGTGCGCGACACCTGGTGGAGGCTGTCAGTTCTTAGGAACAGCGGGAACGGCACAGGTGATAGCGGAGGCTCTTGGTATGACCGTTCCTCATGCTGCACTGGCACCGTCAGGACAGCCGGTGTGGGAGGAAATGGCAAGGCAATCTGCGAGAGCTGCTCTCAAAATGGCGGAGAGCGGACTGACGACAGGCCAAATTGTAACGGATCATGCCATTCGAAATGCGATGGCCGTTCATGCAGCCTTCGGCGGATCAACGAATTTGCTGCTCCATATTCCTGCAATCGCACATGCGGCGGGGCTCTCCCTGCCAACTGTCGCTGATTGGGCAGAAGTCAACCGCAGCGTCCCACGATTAGTCAGCGTTCTTCCTAATGGACCAGAACATCACCCGACAGTGAGAGCTTTCCTTGCTGGCGGTGTACCTGAGGTTATGCTGCATATGCGCAAACTTGGCGTTTTGGATGAGAAGTCGCTTACGGTAACAGGCAATACGATTGGGGAGACGCTGGATTGGTGGGAATCGTCAGAACGCCGCCACCGCATGCGCCGGCATTTGCTGGAGAACGAGGGGATTGATCCAGACCGCGTTATCTTCAACCCGGAACGCGCCAAACAAGCAGGGCTGACCTCGACTGTGACTTTCCCGACAGGAAACATTTGTCCCGAGGGCTCTGTTATTAAATCGACTGCAATTGATCCTTCAATGGTTGACAGTGATGGGGTCTATCGCCACGTCGGCAGGGCGAAAGTGTTCACGACGGAACGTGCGGCAATCCATGCGATAAAAAACAAAGGCATCGTTGCCGGGGATATTATGGTACTCATTGGGCGCGGCCCATCGGGTACGGGGATGGAAGAGACTTATCAGCTGACTTCAGCGCTTAAGCATCTGCCCTTCGGCAAAGAAGTATCACTGCTTACAGACGCACGCTTCTCGGGCGTCTCAACTGGCGCTTGTATAGGTCATATTGGACCCGAGGCCCTTGCTGGCGGACCCGTTGGCCAGCTTCGCAATGGCGATTGGATTGACATCCGTATCGACCTCCGTCAATTAGAGGGACATGTCGAAATGGTAGGCAGCGGTGAGGTGCCGGAGGATTCGGAAGTGGGAACGAATGTATTGGCTTCTAGAAAACCTCATCCCGATCTCGCGAAAGACCCTGATCTTCCTGACGACACTCGGTTATGGGCTGCACTGCAAGCAGCGAGCGGCGGCACATGGCGGGGATGCGTCTATGACGTAGACAGAATCGTCAAACTGCTGGAAGCGGGTATGAACACGGCAGAAGGCCAGGAAATAATGAACAGTTAAACAAGATTTAAAGGAGAGTTGGGGAACATGATTAACAATCCCATACTGCGAGGATTTCATCCTGATCCATCTATCTTGCGTGTAGGAGAAGACTATTATATTGCAACTTCGACATTTGAATGGTTCCCGGGAGTACGTGTTCACCATTCCAAGGATTTGGTGAATTGGCGTCCGCTCACTTCGATATTGACACGTTCTTCACAATTGAATATGGAAGGCAACATCAATTCCGGTGGCGCGTGGGCACCATGCTTAAGCTATCATGAAGGCGTTTTCTATCTTATTTATACAGATGTAAAAAGTCGCACGGGAGCCTTCAAGGATACTCATAATTATATGGTGACGGCGGACGATATAATGGGGCCTTGGTCTGAGCCCATTTATTTGAACAGCAGCGGTTTCGATCCTTCCTTATTTCATGATGAGGATGGTCGCCAATGGTTGGTGAATATGATCTGGGATCATAGGAGAGGGACAAACTCTTTCGCTGGCACTATTCTTCAGGAATACTCGAAGGAAAAGAAGAAACTTATTGGTCCTAAGAAAAATATTTTTCTAGGCACACAGCTGAGATTAACCGAAGGGCCTCATTTATATAAACGAAATGGATACTATTACTTGCTGACAGCTGAAGGTGGAACGCAATATGAACACGCTGTCACGATGGCGCGTTCTCGGCATATCGATGGTCCTTATGAAGTTGATCCCGCGAATCCAATCTTGACATCTGCGGGAAAGCCGGAATTGAAATTACAAAAGGCGGGGCATGCTTCACTAGTGGAAACGCAGAACGGCGAGTGGTATATGGTTCACCTCGTCGGTCGTCCTGTGATTGATAAGCGATGTATGCTCGGCAGAGAAACGGCCATTCAGCGCTGTCATTGGACGGATGATGATTGGATCGCTGTTGACGGAGGAGCCAATTCGCCGCAATATGTGGTGCAAGCACCTCAATTGCCAACACATCCATTCCCTGCTGAACCGAGCCTCGACCACTTTGATAGAGCACAGCTTGGGCTGCAATGGAACACCCTTCGCATCCCTGCAAGTCCCGATTGGCTATCCTTAACGGAAAGGCCAGGATTTTTGCGGCTTCGTGGCCAGGAGTCCATGAGTTCAACGCATCGCCAAAGTCTTGTCGCGCGTAGACAGCAATCGATGTATTGTGAAGCGGAAACATCCATTGAATACCGTCCAGAGCATTATCAGCAAATGGCGGGATTGATTCTGTTCTACGATACCCGTGATTATGTCTATTTACGCCTGACTCATCACGAGAAATTAGGTACATGTATTGGGATTGTACAATCAGAAAATGGAATCTATAACGAAATACTGGATCAAGATATTCCAATTGCGGATGGAACATACCGATTGAAGGTGAGTATTCAGCGTGAAATGGCCAGGTTCATGTATGCGGGCCAGACAGGGGAATGGATTGTGATTGGCCCACAGCTTGATGTTAGCCATTTATCTGATGAATATGCTGATTATATTCGTTTTACAGGCAATTTTATCGGTGTTTGCGTCCAAGACTTAAGCGGGGAACGCAAGCACGCTGATTTCGATTATTTTCGATATGATGAGTATGATGATGTGCAGACGGATCATTAAATAAAGATTACAGCAGATATTACGTCTTATACGACCCATAGCTTTGTTGTGGGTTTTGTGTAAATAGAGCTGCAGGTGGACTCGGGTGGTAATACCAACAAATCCAGCTGGGAAAAATAGATTTTTTTGTTGAATACTATATATCTGAGGACCTTCCCATTTCTTTCGGTGTTAGTGGTGTGCTTAACACTTGAAGATTTGGGGAGGTACTCCTTTTTCTGGGCTTAAAAATGATCAATCCTGTATGGCTTCGGGGTTATGAAATGAAATCACTAACAAAACAATTGGCTTGAAAGAGGGACAGAATGATGAACAATGCTGTCAGATTCTTGATTAGTTCCTTACCTGGAAAAACCATCATTCGAACGATCATGTTCTCATATTTAATTGTAAACATTCTACTTTTATTGTTGCTGGGACTATTATCCGTTCAGGACTCAACTAAAAGTCTTACCAAAGAAGTCACTCAATCCAGCTACAAAATAATGGAGCAGGCAGCACGCGGGCTTAGCTTCAATCTTGAAGAAGCGACTCGCCCGCTCGTTCTTCTAACAGGCCATTATTCGGTTGGAAGCTTGATGAATCCAGGCAGGGAAATGGATATCGCAGGACGCATCCAGCATGAGAGGAATATCGCGGACCTAGCATTTGGCGTATCTTCCTTGCAATCAATGGTAAGTGATGTTTTGATCTTGGGCAAAAATGGCTATGTAAACAACCTAGATGGCAGAAAATCACTTCGGTGGGATTATCCTTTCACCGAACAAACTTGGTTTAGGCAGGCGATCTCGGATACTCCAAACAAAGGATTCATTACGCTTGGACTCCATACGCAGGACTATTACTTAGAAAATAATATTTCAAAATATAACATGCCGACGTTATCGATCGCTCTTCCGGTTAAAGATTATACCCTTAGAACGATCGGGGCTGTCATTGCTAATCTGGATTTAGCCAAAATCAACGGGATGTTTGAATTTAGCTCCTATCAAAACAATGAAAGCATCTTTATGATCGATAATCAGCAGACTATCATCGCCCATAAGGATAGTACGGCAATCGGGACAAAACTTGACTTCTCAGGTATCGAGCTTATTTATGCCAGCGACTCAGGAAGTTTCGTTACCGAGCTTGGCGGAAATGAGACACTTGTTATATTCCACCCTACTGCCGTTCAGGGTTGGAGAATGATCTCGACGATTCCGATGTCTGTCATCAGAGGACAATCAGACTCACTGAAGTCAAACTTGATCGGTTTTATTTATCTTTGTTTGCTGCTCAACCTCCTCATATCCATCTTGAACACCGCTCGGATATCCCGCCCATTTGGGCAACTGCTCTCAACATTGGACAAGATTGGCGAAGACAGTATTTATATCATTAAGAATAAATACAGGTATCGCGAATTGGATTTGATAGGCGACAAATTTAGGGAACTGGTCATCCGGATCGAAACGTTGGTCAAACAAAATTATCAATCAGATATTGCACTAAAAGAGGTAGAGCTTAAAACGCTGCAGTCCCAGATCAATCCACACTTTCTATTCAATACGCTGCAACTGCTGCAAACCGAAATTGTATGTGGAAGCACGGAGGATTCCAACCATTTGGTGTTGTCATTGAGCAGTCTGCTAAGGTATTCCATGAAGCAATCGGAAGAGATGGTGGAGCTGGAACAAGAAATTCAGAACGTCAGGGATTATCTCTATATTGTGAACAAAAAATATGACGATCGAATTGACATCGAGTTTCTTATTCCGGACGAGTCGATTCTAAAAAACAGAACGATCAAGTTGATCCTGCAGCCTCTCGTAGAAAACGTGGTTTTTCATGGATTTGGCGAAAATCCGCAGTCAGCAAAAATGACGATTAGGGTTATGACAGTCAAAAAAGGAATTATGATCGTTATCCAAGATAATGGAAAAGGGATATCAAGGAGCAGAAGCCGTCAATTGGCAAGGCAATTGAAGCAACAAGACTTTAAGCCGGATGGGATAGGCCTATTCAACGTCAATCAGCGTATCCGATTGAAATTCGGACCTGATTACGGACTGAAGATTAGAAGCAGGCAAGGGGTATTTACAACGGTTTATATCGTGTTGCCCAGAACGTGATATCTTCGGGGAGGTAGCGAGCATGAAATTGCTTATTGTGGACGATCAATTATCTTTGCATAGATATTTAGATAAAGTGATGGATTGGAAGGAGCTAGGGTTTGTGAAGGTGCAACATGCATATGACGGAGAAGAAGCGGCCAACATGGTAGAAACCTTCCGTCCCGATCTGATGATCATGGATATTCATATGCCGTTGCTCGACGGAATCGAGTCGCTGAAGCGGATTCAACATTTGGACAAAATACCGCGAACAATTATTTTAAGTGCGTATGATCAATTCGAATATGCACGGGATGCGCTTCGACTTCATGTTTCCCAGTACCTGTTAAAGCCGGTCGATGCCGAATTGCTTCGGGATGCTTTGCGTGAGCTGATTCAACAGTCCGTATCGGATGCTCAGAAATCGATTCGCAGTGAACTCGATCGGACGATATACGCTGGACAGATCGAAGCAAATTCGTTGATAAACTTCCGAGACTGCCTAGAATTTCTCGCCATCGAACGTTTTGCAATTTTGACATTCGAGAACAGTCTGCCATCGGACGATGATTATTCTTGCTTGCTGCAAGAACAAGCGGTCATCAAAATCCACTGTGTTATGTGTTGTAAAAACCGCAAGGAGCAAGTAGTGCTAGTCGGCGGGGGGGACGATCTGTCTAGCGGTCAATTGAGGGAATTAAGTGAATCTGTGATGGAAAAAGTGGCAGAGTCATCACCGTCTCACACATTGTCTGTCGGAATCAGCTCAATTACCCAAGATGCCGCATTTCTGCCACAGCTAATTTCCGAGAGCATGCTAGCGGTAAGAGCGCCTGCTTCGGAAACCGGATCCAAGCTTCAGGATGCTGTGCGGCGGATTAAACCGTATGTAGAAACCCGATATCAAGAGGATTTATCTTTGCAATCAGTGGCAGATCGCTTCGATATAGACAAGTATCAATTAAGTCGTGCGTTCAAACAGGAATTCGGTGTGAATTATTGGGCTTATGTGATCCAGGTGCGGATGATTAAAGCCGCAGAACTACTCGTTGGAACGAATTGGAGGAACAACCACATCGCGGAGCATATCGGTTTTTTGGACGAGAGCCACTTTAGCCGCGCTTTCAAAAAGTATTTCGGCGTAACGCCTAAAGAGTACCGCGCATCGTCTATTCGACCCAATTAATCGGATTTGCTGCTAGTGCAACATTTGACAACAAATGATGCAACAATATGAATTCAGATTCAAGCGAGTTCATATTACACTCTAARTGTAAGTGCTTACAACAAGTGCTTATTACAAAAAAATGATTACATGGGGGTTAATCAAACATGAAGAAAATGTCTCTACTGCTTCTTATCACTCTCCTTTGTTTGTCAGTCGTGCTCGCTGCATGCGGTAAAAACAGCAATACAGGTAATAAAGGCAATACCGGTAATGAAGGTACGACCAACAATGCTGAAAAGGGTAATGATGCACCTAAATCAGTCAAGCTAAGCATTCTTGCATGGAACAATGAAAAAGAAATGAAGCCTGTTATAGACGGCTTCAAAGAAAAATATCCACATATTTCATTCGATTTTCAATTTGCTCCACCGGTAAAGGATTACATTGCTAAGCTTCAGACGATGCTGTTGTCTAATACGGCACCTGATATTTTCATCATCGCCGCAGAAAACCGTAATGAGATTATTGATGGCGGTTATGCACTCGATTTGACTGACGAACCATTCATGTCCGTTATGTTGGACAGTAACAAACCGATGCTAAGTAAAGATGGAAGAACATATGCCTTCACTCAAAGCGGATGGGCAGGCGGCTTGTTTTATAACAAACAATTGTTTCAAAAAGCTGGCATCACTCAATTGCCAGAAACATGGGATGAGTTCATCCAGGACTGCTTGAAGCTTAAAGAAGCGGGCATCATTCCACTCTATGACAGAATGCATGATATTACGATTATTCATTCCGCCATGTTCGGCAGCAATGTACTAACGAAAGACCCAACGTTCGACGAGAAGCTGTTTAAGGGCGAGGCAACATTTGCTGAAGGATGGACTGAAGTGCTAACGATGTGGAAGGAAGGGCTTATTGATAATAAAATTTTGACGCCAGACATGATTGGACTAACCGGTGACCAAGTGATGAACGAGTTCTCCCTTGGTAACGTAGCTATGTTCCCTGGCGGCCCTTGGAACATTGCCACAATTGAGAAAACGAATCCCGATATTGAGTTCGAAATTATGCCGATTCCAGGAAAAGAACCCGGCAACAAATATTACAACGGTGCTCCTGGTGTAGGTTTCGCTGTCAACAGTAAAACGAAAAACAAGGAAGAAGCTTTGCTGTTCCTCGAATATATGACAACGCAAGAAGGGTTGAAGCAATTCGAGGAAGGCACTGGCGGTATCATTACAGCTCACGGTTATGAAAGCAAAGTTCACCCGGCGTATGCACCAGCATATAACGACGGGCTGATGGCAGGAAAGATTTATTTGCCAATGGTATCGTGGGACAGACATCAAGAAGCGTTGCGCAACCAATTCCTTGTATCGATCCAAGATATAGCCGTAAACAAAATAACACCGGAGCAAGCAACGGCTTCACTAGATAAGAAACTGAAAGAAATGGAAAATAAATAATCGGAATTAGTTAAAGTAGAGGGTATGTTGAAACCTACTACCCTCTCTTCAACTATTTACACCTTGATCCTCTATTACTTGAATGCTTCCAATGCAGTTTTATCGACTGCCGACATCATCAATCAAAGTCTCAAAGGAGGCAAATTATGGTCAAATATGTTCGTCAACTACAGTTTCTATTGTTTTTGCTTCCGATTCTAGCGATATACTCATTGTTTACGATCTATCCGCTGATCAAATCGTTTTTCTTGAGCTTTACTAATTTTGACGGATATACGGAGGCATATGATTTTATTGGCTTGAAAAACTATGTGCGGATATTTAGTGATGATGCGATTACATCCGCCATTTCCTATACGTTATTTTTTACTTTTGGCAAGGCTTTGCTTGTTACGTTGTTAGCTATCCCGCTCGCTATGATATTGGATCAAAAATTTTTAACGAGAAACATTCATCGCGCCATCTTTTTCTTCCCGTCGATTCCAAGCGGCTTGCTGCTTGCCTATATTTGGGGATTTATCCTTGCACCGATTGGGTCAGGGGTACTGAACACCGTCCTTAGTGAGCTGTTTAACATCGGTCCTCAGCCATGGCTATCCGCCCCGTTGCTAGCGAAACTGTCAACAATCGTTGTGGCAACATGGGCGATAACAGGATGGCACGCAGTGTTGTATTTGGCATTTCTGCAATCCATTCCGAAAGATTATTATGAAGCTGCCTCAATAGATGGGGCGAACCGTTTGCAACAAATTCGGTTTATAACTTTTCCGCTACTCGCACCTGCGATGACGGTCAGCGTCATGCTGCTGCTTACCGGCGGTCTAAAAGTATTTGAAATTCCATTTGCATTGACAAAGGGCGGGCCTGGCTATGAAACTTATTCGATAACCCAGGTCATCGTATTAAGGGGAATATCTGAAACCCAATACGGCCTAGCATCGGCAATGTCGATCGTCTTTTTCCTAATTGTGTTAGCGATTGCTATCTTCCAAGTTACAGTAATGCAACGAAGGGAGCAGGGCATACAATGAAAAAAACCTTTGAAAAACGGTTATGGATTCTAGACATCATCATGCTCCCTGCCGGATTAATAGCGTTCTTCCCGTTTTATTTGATCATTGTCAACACGTTCAAAACGATGCAAGATGCAGCAAGAAGCCCGATGGCTCTTCCTTCGAAATGGATCTTTAAAAACTATGTCCAGGTTTTCGAGGAAACATCGATCTTGCARAGCTTTTGGAACAGTTTTATAATCACCGTCTGTTCTGTCTTATTGATCGTTTTGATTGGTGCGATGGCGGCATACCCGGTTGTGTTTAATGCGAATCGATTAACACGGTTTGCTATGCTCTATTTGCTTGCCGGATTTATGATTCCTTTCCAAGCGACTCTCATTCCCTTGTTCCAGCTGATGAGTGATTTGCACCTGATCGACAAAATATCCGGTTTGATCATTCTCTACACGAGCGGCTCTGTTTTCGTCTTTTTCCTAATGACGGGCTATATGAAGTCGATACCCAAGGAGCTGCCCGAAGCGGCCGTCATCGATGGCTGCAGTGTATGGGGCATCTTCTGGCGGATCATCTTTCCGCTGCTAAAGCCCATTACGATAACGAGTATCATTTTTCAGACGATGTGGATATGGAACGACTTTTTGGCACCTATGCTGTTTTTGAACTCATCCTCCAAATCGACACTCGTTCTGCAAATCTATAAAGCCAAAGGCGAATTTACCGTTGATTGGCCGATGTTCATGACACTTACGGTCATCACATTGGTACCGATATTCATCTTCTTTATTATTATGCAAAAGCATATCGTCAAGGGTATCGCTGCTGGCGCTGTCAAAGGCTGACATGTAATAAATCAATAGATTTGTTAGAAGCGCCTGATTCTATAATCGGGCGTTTTTTACTAATTGTAAGTTTAATTCCAAAGGGAATGTTTTATCGAGGGAGAACAAGATGGGACTTGCAACGTTTGTTTAAAAAGGGAAGCGGTGTAGACAACCGCTTCCTTTTTGTTTATCTTTCATATAGGTTTGATTTAAGAAAGGGGTTCTATTGCACTCATGTGGCTTACTTATTCAGTGTTTGCAGCCTTATGTTTTGGCTTGCGAGGCATTCTGTACCATTGGACGAGTCAGAAGCCGCTTAACCGTAACTTGTTGCTATGCGGCGCGTTTACTATGGGAGCGCTCGTAAATGGAATTTGCGCGTTAGTGTTCTCATCTAGCTGGACGCTCGCGGCGTTGATAGGCATTCAAATGGGCTTGTTTTCATTCGGTGCGAATGCCAGCATGTTCAAGGGGTTTGCCGTCGGCAAGGCTTCACTTGTAGCGATACTAACGGCATTGCCTTCAGTCGTTGTTGTGATCGTTGCGTTTGGACTTTGGGGAGAAAAACTCCATGCGATGCAATTTATTGCATTTGTCGTGATTGTTGGCGGAGTGCTTCTCGTTCGGCTATCGAATGACATCTCGCTGCGCAATTTGCAAGGAGCACAGTGGGGGCTGCTGGCTATGCTGCTGTTTGCAGCAAATGATTTGTCAGGGAAATGGTCAACAATTATGGAAGCAGATTTGTTTCCTACCATGTTTTTTATGTTTGTGACGGGCGCATCGTGTTTTGGCATATGGTGGCTGCGAGATTTGCAAGCGGAAAGAGCTAGAAGAGCGTTGTCGCTGCAGGGTGCGGTCACTGCCCGGGGGGAAGTGCGTGTGTCACAGCATTCGACCAGTGCTAGTTTAACCGATAAGCCACCGGCTTGGAGCGGCAAAAAAACGTTTCTTATTGGTTTGGCCGTCGGCACAACTAACGCTGTCGGCATGATGCTTATTGTAACCGCATTTGATCTTGGCAAAGCGGGGCTAGTATCTGCTGTCACAGCTCTAAACGTTCTGATTGTGCTGCTCTATACACGATTCGTTGTGAAAGAGAAGTTCACGAAGATAGAGATCACCGGCATTTCACTTGCCTTCGCCGGTATCTTGCTGATGCGATTATTCGGATCGTAAAAAATATTGGATAGAAGAAGCTTTGCATGGGCTAAGAAGTTAAGCCTGTGCAGAGCTTTTTTTGTGGATGATATTGACAATTTAGGTTGGTTCAATTAAATTAATGTTTAACGATTGTTAAATGACTTTTGTATATTATTCAAATAACATTAAACAAATACTTAACGAATTATGGAGGCGTTAATTATTTTAGACTGGGAAATAGCAGCCAAAAGATTGCATTTTTCTTATCATGAGCCTATTGAATTTTTAGTCACGATGAAATTTGTTGCGCAATTCGAGCATATGAAGGCTTTCGCGCGCGAGATTCATTTTACACTGGATGATGAAATGATTCGTATGGCGGAGACCGCGAATGCGAGCATGAGCAATTATGTGAAAGCAGAGATAGCTGCCCTATTTGGTGACAACATGTTTAAAGAGCGGCTTGACTATGTCATGGTTATGCTGTTTGTAGAGGAACGAGACAAGCTGAATAGTTCTGAGGATTTTCTGGCGTTTTACCGTGACAAGCCTGCAAGCGAGCTCGTCTTCCACCTGGCAGCTGCGAAATATAATGACGAGAACATGGAATGGACGAAGGGGAGAGACTGGGGAGCCATCTCGAAGGATGCGGGGTTGCTTTACGAGCTCGTTGCGGGATGTGAGCTGCCTGATCAAGCGGAGCATGCGGCACTGCTGGAACATATTCGATTTTCTGAGGAATACAAACAGCGGACTCTGTTTATAATGGAGCAGTTTCATCGTTATGCCTATATGCCTATGCGAGATCGCTTGAAGGAGCTTGGCGAAGCTGGAGCTGTGAAATATCGTGCCTTATTTGATGAACAGCCAGAGCGCGCGATCCGCGATATTACGAAGATGGATGTTGATCTGGTCGATAAAGAGACAGCCGTACATGTTAGTTATTTTTCGCAGGTGCGTGTTGGCATTCATCGTGATGACCGTGAAGGACATTCCAATTTGGTGGTGGTTGGAATCAACAATGACGCTTTTGCATGGCGTAACGAGGATCAAGAGACGATTGAGCGTTTCTTGAAGGTTATTGCCGATAGGCGAAGGCTGGAATTGATTGAGCTGCTTCGCCATAAAAATTACTATGGCAATGAGCTTGCTYAGGAAATGGGCTTAACGCCTGCTGCTATAAGCTATCATACGAATATGTTGTTTGATCTTAATCTCATTCAGCTGATTCGGGTAGATAATCGCATCTATTATGAGCTCGACAAAGAAAAAATCGCTTAYTACTRGGAGCAAACAAGGCGCAAGCTGCTGCCGTAATACATAAGGGAGTGAATGAGATTGGGTGAGTATGTATACGAGCTAAAGGGAGTAAGTCAGGTATATAAGAAAGGCAAAACGATGGTCACAGCCAATGATGATATCTCGCTTACGGTTCGTGAAGGAGAGATACTCGGCGTGCTCGGCCCGAATGGGGCGGGCAAGTCAACGCTCATTAAACAAATGGTCGGTCAATTGAAACCTACCAAAGGACAGGTTTTGTTTTGCGGCGAGGATGTGATGAAGAATACGCGTCACGTATCCGGCATGGTGGCTTATTACGCGCAGGAGCCGCATGTGCTGTCAGCGCTGAAAGTGCATGAGGCTCTTTCTTTTACGGGCAGGCTAAGAGGGATGCCAGCATCAGAGGCAGAAAAGCAGGCGAAGGAATTATTGGAGCAATTTGATATGGCGGATGTAAGAAACAAGCTGCTGAAGCAGCTGTCCGGGGGACAGAAACGATTGATCGGTATTGGCACAGCGCTAATTGGCCGTTCACCTGTGCTTATCTTTGATGAACCTACCAATGAGCTTGATCCGAAAAAAAGGCGGCTCGTTTGGAATTTAATCCAAGAACGCAATCGCGAAGGCGCGACGATTATTTTGGTCACGCATAATGTGCTGGAGGCTGAGCAGGTTGTAGACAGAGCGGCTGTTATCAATCATGGCAGGCTGCTGGCGATTGATCATGTATCAACGTTAAAGCAGAAGGTTGATCAGCGCTTGAAGTTTGAGCTTACGACAGAGAATGGGCGTCGTGAAGAAGCTGCTGCTGCCCTTCATCATTACGGGATCGTGCAGGAGAGCGGCGAGAATCGTTTGCTGCTGCTAGTTGAGAAGAATGTTGCAGGCAGAGTGCTAGAGTATATTATCGACCATACAGAGCTGCCGATTGTGGAATATGCCGTAGTGCCTCCAAGCTTAGAGGATGTTTATTTCCATATTGATGAATTGGCAATGAAGGAGGTATCCGCATCATGAATGGAACACCACTTGGCTTGCGGCACATGCAGTCCATACAACTATCTGGACCGAAGCGATTATGGACGGAGCTGGAAATTTTATTCCGCATTCAATTCGCGCTTATACGTGACAGCTGGGTAATCGTTGTGCTGCTGGCAACGATGTTTCCGCTCACGACGATTTTATTTATGCGTTTCTTTATCGCTGACCCAGCCCCGGAGATGATGGTTCAAATTATTGCGGGCAATATGATATTTAGCGTCATTATTATGGGCTTAAATAGTATGGGGCAAGAAATATCGATGCAAAAGCATCAGGGACATTTTACATTTTATGCATCGCTTCCAATCCGGAAAATAAACTTCGTAGCCGCTAATTTGCTGCGCGGGCTTATGAGCACGATTCCATCCTTCGTATTGCTGGGTGTCATTGGTTATTTTGTTTATGGCGTAGACCTTCATCTATCATGGGGTTTGCCAGTCGTTATGCTGCTGTCGCTGACGAGTGTGGTAGGGCTCGGCGTATGCATAGGCTTCTGGTCGCCGAATCAGCAGTTGACCAGTATGCTTGCTCAGCTGCTTATGATGGTTGTAACCTTCCTATCTCCAGTCATGGTAGAGCTCAATCAGCTGCCTAAAGCGCTGCAGGTCGTCTCGTATATTTTCCCTACAACTTATGCAGCGGACGCCATGCGCGTTGTTTTGCTTCATGGCTGGACACAAGGGGTCATGCTGGATTGCCTCATGATGCTTCTCTACACAGCTATGACACTGGTCATCGTTAATCGATTGGTCAGCTGGCGAGTTTAATATGTAAAAAAAGGCTGCCCTGCACAGGTTGTGAAAACCTTGCGGAGGCAGCCTTTTTACTTTGATTCTGCTTTATTACTGTTGGCCGGGACGAATACGGACGACTCCGATGTCTGTTGCATTGATTGCAAATGCATTTCCGCCTTGATTAATGGATGCATGTGCGTTTTGCTTGACATTAACAAAGGTTTTACCGTTGTTTTTCTTTACCGTGTTGCCCTGCTTAGAATGTTTAAAGGACATGTTATCACCTCCTTTGAGGCGTGTGTAAAATAATGCTGCTTAGTGGAGGGATGAGAAATGAGAGGGAACTAGCTGCGCTTTGATTTTTTGAAAATTTGCACAGTAGCTGCATTGCTTGCCAGCACATTGCCCTGCTGTGCACTTGCTTCGGATGATTGATAAATATTAATGATCAAATATTTGTTTTTGCCTACGCGGTACTTAATGGTTTTCACACTTGAACGAACCATCTATGAGCCTCCCTTACTAGCAAGTTTCTCTTTACTAGATAACATATGAGAGAAACAGGCGGCCTGTATCCGCTAATATTAACCGTCAAATCTATCAATTATTCATTCCTCTTATAATGAGAGGGTGTCATGCCTGTTAGTTTCTTGAACATACGGTGAAAATGCGGAAGGCTTTCAAAGCCGCATTGCTCGGCTATTTCGGCAATATTGGCATCGCTCTCCATTAATAGCTCTTTAGCGCGAATAATTCGTTTGGTCGTGACATATTCCGTAACGTTCATGCTGGTTAGTTTTTTGAAAACACGCGAAAAATGAGCGGGCGTAACCGATGCGCGTTTGGCAAGCTGCGACAATCCAAGAGGGTTGCTCGGATGCTCATCGATATAGGTTAATACAGCGGTCATCCAGCTTGGAGCGGATGAGGAT
>NZ_JBFTSN010000096.1:0-18067 GCF_056400045.1 Paenibacillus sp. 01L418 | reverse complement strand
TGATGAGGCAGTCATGTTTATGTGGATTGTCAAAATTGTTTACAAAGGAGATTATTATGAACTACGTCAACAAAAAGGTATTATCTATTCTGTTATCCTTGGCATTATTGCTTGGTTTGCTCGGAGCAGCCGCACCATCCCCGGTCGCTGCTGCTTCTGCGACTGAGCCGGTGACGTTACTGCCGGGAAATTCGGTTTGGAAATATTACGATAAAGGTATAAATCAAGGCACAGTATGGAGGTCTACTTACGACGATTCAGCGTGGAGCTCAGGCAGTGCCCCGCTTGGTTATAAGGATTCTGGCGCAATAATTAGTGCAGCTGGTTTTGGCGCACTGAAAACAATCGTAGATTATGGAACGAATAAAAGTAAAAAACCTCGGACGACATATTTTCGGACGAATCTGAATGTAGATAAGAACAGCATGGATCATTATGGACAGCTGCTAGCTACCTTTGCCATTGATGATGGTGCAGTGGTTTATGTAAATGGAGTAGAGGTTGTCCGTCTGGGCATGCCGATAGGTGATATTGAGTATTCTACAGCGGCATCTTCGAATGCGAGTGATCCCGTTGTTTATCCAGATGTAGACCTAACAGCACCATTAAAGGCTGCCTTAAAAGACGGTAACAATGAGCTTGCTGTTGAGGTTCATCAGCAAAGCGACGGCAGCTCCGACCTCTTTTTTGATATGAAGCTTATTGCTCTGCAAGAGGCACCGAAGGTAGAAGTAAGTAAAGTGACGGTCACTTTCAATGGTGATCCTGTCAGTTCGAAAGGATTTACATGGTACACGCCGTTTGATGCGAGTCGAGTGAGTCAAAGTGATTTGCAAGTGGTAGAAAAAACTGGTGCTGCAGCGGATTTTACGAACGCAACGGCATTTACGGGTCGTTCAACCATTGCTAATAATTCCTTGGCAGAGCTTGTTCATAAAGCGGAAGCGACGGGCTTGAAAGCAAACACGACATATTTCTTCCGTGTCGGCGATCAATCGTTGAATTTGTGGAGTGAAACAGGAACATTCCAAACCGCACCAACAGGCGGAGCGTTCTCCTTTATTGATTTAACGGATACACAAGCGAAGGAAGAGGACGAGGCGCAAACATCGGGCTCAACCATTGCTAAGGCGCTGGAAACTGTGCCAGATGCAAAGTTCGTCGTTCATAATGGCGATGTAGTTGAGAACGGAACAACCGAGCAGGAGTGGAATTGGCTGCTTGGACATTCACAACCAAGTTTGCTGAATACAACGATTGTACCTTCAGCAGGTAACCATGAAAATAAAAACTATGCGTTTTACGATCATTTTAATGTGAAGCAAGCTGAAAATTCAGCAACAGTAACAGGTGCTTATTATTCGTACGATTACAGCAATGCTCACTTTATCGTGCTGAATTCGAACGAGAACTCAACTGAGTATGCGAATTTCTCTGTAGAGCAAGTAGAATGGTTGAAGAAAGACGCGACAGCAGCGAAAGCGGCAGGCGCAGAGTGGATCATCGTTAATATTCACAAAGGTCCATATACAACTTCAAACCATGCGACGGACAGCGATATTATGGGCGCTAACGGCGTAAGAAACAAAATCGCTCCACTCATGAATGAACTAGGCATTGATTTTGTACTTCAAGGACATGACCATATCTTTGCTCGTACAAAACCAATTAAAAAGGATGGAACTGCAGAAGCGGTTGAAAAAATTACAGAAACTCTAAATGGACAAACGATTGAATATGCAGTAAAGCCTGACGGCACGATTTATATGATTCCAGCTACAGCTGGTGCGAAGGTATACTTCAAAAACCAGAAAGTACAGCTTGGCGATGCGTATTATAATCTCTTCGACAAAGCTGACGAAAATCATGCTCGCAAGTATGGCGACACGACAAGTGCTGCACGTGGAAAGGTACAGAACTTCGTTGGCGTTAACATTGACGGAGGTAAACTAACAGCAGTTGTTTATGAAATTGACCAGCAAGTAAATGCAGGTAAGCCATTCATCGTTGATCAATTCGGTATTACGAAGGAAGACAAGCCTGATTACAGCAAAGAAAAAGTAAGCAAGGTTACAGTAACCTTTAACGGCGACCCAGTAAGCTCCAAAGGTTTTGCATGGTACACTTCACTACTTCTTAAAGGCAATGACCTGCAAGTAGTAGAGAAAACGAACGAAGCGCCAGATTTCACAAAAGCAATTAATTTTGCAGGGCGTTCTACCGTTTCTTCCAACTCACCTTCTGAGCTTGTTCATAAGGCAGAAGCAACGGGCTTGAAGGCGAATACGTCGTACAATTTCCGTGTGGGTGACGCGGCACTGAACATTTGGAGTGAAGTAGGAACATTCCAAACCGCACCAGTAAATGGAGCATTCACATTCATCGACTTGGCGGATACACAAGCCAAAGAAGAAGATGAGGCGAAGCTTTCAGCTGAGACGCTGGAGAAAGCACTAGCTACAGTACCAAGCGCACAATTCGTTGTGCACAACGGTGATATTGTAGACACAGGCACAAAAGAAGAGCAGTGGAACTGGCTGCTTGGTCATTCACAAGAAAGCCTGCTTAACACAACCATTGCACCATCAGCAGGTAACCATGAAGATAAGAACAATGCATTCTACGAGCATTTTAATATCAAACAAGCAGAGAACTCTGCAACGGTAACGGGCGCATACTACTCGTACGATTACAGCAACGCACACTTTGTTGTGCTGAACTCGAATGAGACTTCGGCAAAATATGCGAACTTCTCCGAGGCGCAAGTCGAGTGGTTGAAGAAAGACGTGGAAGCAGCGAAAGCAGCAGGCTCGCAGTGGATTATTGTCAACATTCACAAAGGTCCATATACGACTTCAAACCATGCAACGGACAGCGATATTATGGGCGCTAACGGCGTAAGAAACCAAATCGCACCGATTATGGCAGAGCTCGGAATTGACTTTGTAGTACAAGGTCATGACCATATCTATGCCCGTACAAAACCGATCAAAAAAGATGGAACAGCAGCAGCAACAGAGAAGATTACTGAAACACTGAACGGTGAAAAGATTGAGTATACGGTGAATCCGGATGGTTCAATCTACATGATTCCTGCAACAGCAGGTCCGAAGGTATACTACAAGAATGTTAAACCAGCACTTGGCGAAGCTTATTACAATCTGTTCGAGCGTGCGGAAGAGAACCATGCGGCTAAACACGGCCCAGATAAGAACGACAGTACACGTCCAGTTCGTGGTCAAGTACAAAACTTCGTTGGCATCACGATCGATGGCAACAAGCTAACGGCTGTAACATATGAAATTGACCAAACCTTGAACGATGCTAAACCGTTTATCGTAGATCAATTCGGTATTGTGAAGAAAGAAAAAACAGATCCGGGACCAGGTCCAGGAACAGGTCCGGGTACAAACCCAGAAACGAATCCAGGAAAAGATCCGGGAACTAACCCAGGTACAAATCCTGGTACAGGAACTGGCGGCGGAAATGAGTCGGAAGTTGTATTGAAGGACATTGCAGGCCACTGGGCAGCATCAGCTATCAATCAAGCTGTGAAAGCTGGTTTCGTTAAGGGTTATGAAGACAGCCAGTTCCGCCCGAATAAATCAGTTAATCGTGCAGAGTTTATCACGATGCTGGCTCGTGCGCTGGATCTCTCTGACTCAGGCAAAGCTTTAAGCTTCAAGGACTCTGATAAAATACCTGCATGGGCACAATCGTTTGTCACGCAGGCTGTTGAATCAGGTATCATTAGCGGTTATGCTGATGGCACATTTGGTCCTGAGAAGGAGCTGTCTCGTGCAGATATGGTCGCTATGATTGTTCGTGCAAGTGGAATAAAAGTAAATCCAAATGCTAAGCTTTCCTTTGCGGATTCCAAATCTGTTCCAGCATGGGCAGTTCCATACGTTGCAACCGCAGTGGAGGCGGGACTTGTTAGCGGCGTTGGCCAGAACCGTTTCGCTCCTCAGCAGATTGCCACTAGAGCAGAAGCAGTAGCACTCATTATTGGTTTGCTTAACAAAACGAAATAATCATAACTTTTATTCAGAAAAGCCTGCAGGCTTCACCAATTGGTGGAGCTTTGCAGGCTTTTTATTATGAAAAATACATGTATGTTAACGAGCGGCAGTGGCCAAAATATTGCCGATTGCTTGCTTCGCTTCATTTTTGATTTGTTCAAGTTGTTCGTAATCAACAGCTTGCGTATACAATTGCTCCCGTTCATCTTGCAATGTCTTTGCTTGAGATAGCTGCTGAACCGATGTTTTGATCTGCGCAGCGTAACGGTTTTTTATTTCGGTAATGATAGCTGAATGTGCTTCATCTGTTCCAGGTGTAATGCAGCTGGCATACATATCGATCATTTCATCGCCTGCACGATCGGGAAAGTACTCGTGTGGCGCTGTACTGTCGAAAATTGCGAAGCCAAGCTCACGAACGATGACCATATCTAAGCTGTTCGGATCGAAGCCGCAATGATAAATCTCAACATCCAGTCCGCGATCGACCCCGGCTGCAGCTATTTTTTTGAGCATGGTGGATTTGCCTGAACCAGCTCTGCCTTTAACGAAATATCGTTTTAGACCATCCGTCAGATTCGGGACAAAATCGAATGAGCCCTTAGCTGTAGCAGCGCCCAAAAAACGGTGATCAACACGACTTGTTTTCTCCAGCCTGTTATCGCCATAGAATGTATCGATGTACAAAGCTGTCAGCTCATCGGCTGCTTGGAAATTCATGTTCTGAATATAGACGCTCTCCCAGTCGTCATGAATACGAAGCGCCTCAGCAAAGCCAGCATAAGCTTGATCGTACGCCTGCGTAATTTGTGTACTTAAAATCTCGATCTCTGGCTTTAGCGTTTGCAGCTCTGCTGCATCTGCGGCCTCGCCGAGATGAATGTATTGAACGGATGCTCCTAGCAAAGCGGGATCAATAAAGCGCGGCGGTGTTCCATCGACAAGACCGAGACGGAGTGCGGGAACGATGAGTCCATCTAGCGAACCATTGTCGAAGGGGGAGTGCAGCAGCCAAATGTCATAGCCACTCTGCGCGATGTCGTCAGCTATAGAACGAATGAGGTTTGATCGTTCTAAAGCAGGTCCTTCTTTCAAAATAAATAAACGCTCCAAATCTTGCAAAGACGAGTCGAACAGGCTGGTCAAGCCGCGAGCTGTGTTTCCGTTCACATAGAAGTTTTTGATGATTCCAGTCATAACCGTCACACCTTCCTAGGCTAATGTCATGCTGCATACTCCATCGTATTATTTCCATGTTGAATTGGTGCTAGTATCCAATTTCCTTTATTGTGCCTTTAACGTAAGAACGGTAAGCTCTGGCCGGCAATGAAAACGAACGGGAATCCGTGTCATTCCTATCCCGCGAGTGGTATACACTTGCAATTTGCTGCTCGGTACCTGATACAAACCGGCAGTATACTTGCTCCCGTAGGGAGGTGTATACAGTGCCCCGACTAAAGGAATACGTACTTGTCCGCCATGGCTATGGCCTGACAATTGCAGGTCGACCGGATAGCGGGCGTACTCATCAGCAAAATCCGGCTCATGCGCGAGCAGAATGGTACTGGAACCGTCTGGAATGCCTTGCAAAGCCTGATCGATATTTGGGTGTCCAACCATCGGATCATCGACCCCGGCAATATAGAGCTGCGCTGAGCCCTTTGTTAACGGGACATGCTGGTTATCGAGCACATGGAATCCAGCTTTAGATAGCCCCTTCGTAACCGCTCTTCGATTGCCGAAGGCATCGTGATTGCCTAGAACGGCATATTGCCCAAATGGCGCTTGCAGCTTCGAGAGCTTCGAGAGGAAGGCTACGGCTTCCGGCATATAGGCGGTGGATTGATCGAGCAAATCTCCTGTAAAGCAAATAAGGTCTGGTTTTGCCTGCCTAACTTGCTCTGCAAGCTCAGTCAGCAGTTCAGGTTTAGAATGAAAGCCGAGATGCAGGTCACTGAAATGAACGATGCGAAAGGAGTTGAAGGAGGCAGGCAGCTTTGGGATGGCAACCTTCACCTGTTTAACCTCAATCCAATACGGCTCAACTAGGTGCGAATATACGCCGGATAAACCAGCGGTTCCCATAAGCCCCAAAGTTACATGCAAGCTCTTCTTCAAAAACGTCCGTCTACTCATAGGTGCTGAAGTTGATTGCATAATGCCTCCATTTTTCCTTGTTGATGTCTTCCAATGATGATCTGTAAGTGCAATCATAGTCCTTTTTTGTTACGCCAATGTGACAAAAAAATAAGGCACCGCAATAGGATTGTCGCAGCGCCTTTAATTCTTACTCGTATCTATAGGCAACGAGAAATAAAATGTAATTTCTTCGTTTTCAATATGAAAGCCAAACGGTGCTTCATGCTTCTGCAAAATCGTTCTCGCAATCGATAAGCCTAAGCCCGTTCCGCTAAGCTGTTTGTTGCGGGAGCTCTCCATTACGTAAAAGGGTTCCCATATCAAATCCCATTGTCGCTGCTCATCATTTTCAATCCCATTCGTGATCGAGAAAAGTAAAAAATCATCTTTATTCCGAGCAGTAATACGAATTTGTTGATTGGTTGAATATTTCATTGCATTGGAAATGAAATTGTTCAAAACCATCTCTATCTTCTGCTCATCAGCGAATATATGGTGCTGGTTTAGCAAGCTGTCATCTACAGATAGCTGAATAGCTTCCTGTTGAATGGAAAAACGATATTTTTGCAAGTTTCGATGGAGCAGCTGTTTGAAATCAAAGGTGTTCATCCGATAAAGGTCGGTTTGCAGCTTGGAGAGCTCAAGCAGCTTGCCCACCATCATCGCAATGTCATCGGTTTGCTGCTGGATAACATCAATATAGGTACCGTCGTCCATCCCGTCCTTTATTCCTGAAGAATAAGCCTTTATTAAGGATAGCGGGGTCTTCAGTTCATGCGAAATGTTGGCAATAAACTGCCGCAAGTTCTCATTTCTCGCTTCCAGCTCATGATGGGCATGCTCTAATTTATCACTCATTTGATTGATGCTCTCTGCTAAGGCTTCAATTTCATCGCCCGTACGAATATGAACCTTGGTAAACGATAAGCTTGAAATGCCTTCAGCTGCATCTTGTATTTTGGCAAGCGGTCGAACGATGCTTCTTGTAAAAAGTGCTGACAGGATGATCAGCAGCAGCAGCTCGCCTGCATAAGTATAGAGGGTAAATTGATTAACGATGGTTAATGTTTCTGCCGAGTGGGATATCGATTCACCGACTACAAAAACGATCTCATCTTTTTTCATAAAGGTAACGAGAAAGCTGGATTTCAGCTTCTCTTGATTGTAAATTTTTCTGACCATTTGATATTCGTTAAGCTTCTCAAGGCTTTCATTCGTGATCCAAAACTTGCTAAGCGTAATGCCTTTTTTATTTAAAAGACCTATAATTGTTTCATTTAGCGCATTCAAATTTGCTGTGACTGGTGTGTTTACAATGGTAACATCGTATTTGTTCTCAAGAGCCTCCATATTGCGCAATAACTGCTTTGTATCCATGGCATCAAGCTGCTCAGTTATAGCTGCAAGGGCATGCTTTTTTTTGTACAAAAGATATTTGGGCAAGAAAAACGAATTCATCACAATTGAGAAAATAACGACGATACAGAACACGAATAAAATGCGCCCAATCAACTTTTTGTTTAGCTTATTCATGCGGTTCTTCCAGGCTGTAGCCCATCCCTCTATGTGTTCTGATCAAATGATCGCCGATCTTTGCTCTAAGCCTGCGGATATGTGTATCGACAGTTCGTTCTTCGCCAAAATAATCGAACCCCCAAATACGATCGAGCAGAGCTTTCCGTGAAACGATGATCCCTCTGTTTTCAATGAGATACTTCATTAAGTGAAACTCTTTATTCGTAGCCTGCAGGTCGGTCTCATCTCTAAAAATTTTTTGGCTATCGATATCTACTTTTATATTTCCGATCGCAATTTGATTGTCCATATGAAGCAGCTTCTTTACTCGCAAAATCAATATACGCGGGTCAAACGGCTTGCTGACATACTCATCTGCTCCAGATTGAAGGGCGATGAGTTCATCCTCATCTTCCCCTTTTGCCGTCAGCATCAATACCTTCGTTTTGCTTTGTTTTTTGATTTCTTTGCATACCTCAATACCATTTACTTTAGGCATCATCCAATCTAATACTGCTAAATGGATGTTGTTTGAATAGAAAATGTTCAGCGCTTCTTCGCCATCCTGTGCTAGGAAGGTATGAAAGGCTTCTTTCTCAAAATACGCTTTTAAAATCTTGAGCATAAAGGGCTCATCATCGGCAATTAATATATTCATTAAAGGCTCCTTCCCAGCAATGTAGAGAGATAGAATACGTAAGGAATATGATACCTGTTATTAGAATAAGCTGTACATCTTGTTTTTGTTTCATACCAGCGGAGCGTCAGGTCAAGCGGCTGTAAGAAAACCATAACTAAATACGACCACGACTATGAGAAAAAATAAGACAACCAAACAAGCAGCTATTTTCATCTTATTATAAACCTGTCTCGTTGATCAGCTCTTCTCGGTTTCCGGCCACTTTAATCAGCTCCATGATTTTAGATGCACCTTCACCATTTTCAAAACTGCTCATATGCTCGGCGTATACGAATCGGTGCTCATACAGCTGCATAACCGCCTTAACAAAGCTTTGAGCGGTCATTTGCTCTTGAAGCAGCAGCTTGGCAAAGCCGGCCTGCTCAAAATATTGTGCATTCATAAACTGCCCCGTGCGGCTTCCACCTCTCGTATGCGGAATAAGCAGCATTGGCTTCTGCAGCGCAAGCAGCTCCATAATCGTGTTTGAGCCCGCACGGGAAACGACAACATCCGCCATCGCGAGTAAATCCGCAAGTTCCTTGCTGACAAATTCAAATGCTCTATAGCCAGCCATCGAGAGGGTATGATCAACCTTGCCTTTGCCGCAAATATGAACGATTTGAAAGGTGGCAAGCAGCTCATGCCTTGTTGTTTTCACCATTTGGTTAATGCTGTCTGCCCCTAGGCTGCCGCCCATAATAAGAAGAACGGGCTTCTCGGAAGTAAAGCCGCAAGCATGGAGCGCACGCTGAACGTTGTCCGACTTTAAATGTTGCTTCAAAATAGGCCCTGTATATACGGCTTTTGAATCGCGATAATTTGCTCCCGTCTCCCGGAAGGCCGTACACATCGTTGATGCAAACGGATAGGAAATTTTATTAGCCAGCCCCATATTCAGATCGGGTTCATAAATAACGACTGGCACCTTGTTAAGCCTCGCTGCGAGTACAACGGGAACTGCCACGAATCCACCTTTTGAAAAAACAACATGAGGCTTTCGTTTTTTGATGAGCCGGTAAGCTTGGAAAATGCCGCGAACGACCCGGAAACCATCGATTACATTTTCCCAAGCCCAATAACGCCTCAGCTTGCCGGTAGAAATCGGGTGGTACGTCACCTCTTTGTAGTCAGAAACTAGCTTTCTCTCGATACCTTGCTCTGACCCAATATAATGAACATCCCAATTTTGTTCCAAACACAGCGGGATGAGTACAAGATTGCCTGATACATGACCCGCAGTGCCTCCTCCAGTCAATACGATTGTTTTTCTCATGACAAAAACCCGCCATTTTGCAGCATTTCTTTTATTTCAGGTTTGCTCATCAGTACATGATCCGAATGGTAATGATCGAATTGCACGGGTGTACGACCGGCGTAAGTTTCATGTAGTCCATCAATTGGGAATGGAGGCAAAATGACATAATAGTCCTCATCCAAATGAATGGAGCTCATGCTTTCGAGTTCGGAAATCAATGATTCACACATACGCTCACCAAGGCGAGCGCCTGTCTCACGGATTGGAATGTCGGATGCCGCCAGCTCCTCAATTAATACCTCAGCGAGGTCCTGTATGCGGCAGCCTTGCATTCTCATGACGTAAACCTCACCACCGCTGCTTTCATCCGTTGCTTTGAGCAGCAGCGATACGGCCTCTTCCAACGCTAAGAAGAAACGAGTCATTCTTTTATCGGTTAGGTTGATCTGCAATCCCTGTTCAATTTGCTGTTTAAAAATAGGCACCACGCTGCCTGTCGATCCGAGCACGTTGCCGCTGCGCACACATACAAATTTGGTCTTGCCCTCTCTTAAATTAGCATGGACGATGAGCTTCTCGCCGATGGCTTTGGTCATGCCGTAGGTGCTCGATGGATGGGAGGCCTTATCGGTTGATACGTAAATGACCTTCTCCACGCCGTTTTTGATCGCGGCTTGAATGACATTTTGCGTGCCAATTACATTCGTTTTCATGGCACTGTCCGGCTGCTGCTCACAGATTGGCACATGCTTTAAGGCAGCTAAGTGATAAATAAAATCCGCCTGTTGGCAGGCCTGCATGAGTTCATATTTATCGCGTATATCTCCAATAATGAAGGTTAACTTGGGATGATGATGAAATTCGTGCATCATTTCGACTTGAAGCGCTTCGTTTCGGGAAAAAATACGGATTTCCTTAGGTTCTCTCTCTAACAGCCGCTTTACGAGCTCCCGCCCCCAAGACCCTGTTCCTCCGGTAACGACGATCGTTTTATTTTTCAAAACTTGTTCCTCCCGTTTATCTGAACGATGAATAAGAACAAGCATAAAGTTTGAATGTTACACCAATATGGCAAAAATCATTTACGGCATGAGGTCATGCGATAGCGGTTCTATTTACAAATAAAATAAGCCCTCATCAGGAGAGCTTATGCTAAATTGGGATAGACTCATTTTCTCCTATACAGACGATGAACGATGCTTGCCAGGAGAATGCCGAGCATAAACCCTGAAATTGGAGCTACAACAGCTATCCCGATATAGTTGGAGCTGGATGTGAAGATTAGCTTTAATGTTAAAGTCAGCAATGTACAAAATAAAACAATTGCCCAATATACCATTTTGAGTTTTGTGGCAGCGCCTGTATAAGCAGATTCCAATTTAGCTTTATTTATAAAGCGGTATAACAGCATTGCCTCTATAACTAGACCGACGATGGATAGCGTTCGCTGAAACCATTTGTATAGCGGTATCCCGGCAATTGATTCACGAAGAACAGGAAATGTAGTAACGAACATACCTGAATAGTGCGTGCAAGCATCGATTAAAAGATGTGAATAGAAACCAATGATGACGGAAACGAGAAACACCAGCCAGCTCTGCACCGTGTTAAATTTCCATCCATGGGCGAGGCTGTAGGCTTTACGATCCAAATTCCCAAGCGCAGGCAGGTTCTTGGCTAAGGGAACTTTTACAACATAATGAAACAAATAAGCGAGCATAATGCTCAGCGGTATCGCTTGATAGATCAACCCGCCAAAGGAATGTCCGATCGTCTGATAGGGCTCAAGCGCAATAAAATATTCAAAGTCAGGAGACATACTCCCGAGAATAAGACCAGTTAAGCTAAAATAAGCAGGCTTTGCCGCTTTTAAAGGTGCAATATATAGCGGATGAGCAAAGGTGAACGGCAATTCGGCACCTCCTAATGGGTCTATTTTAAAATAGGAAGACGGTACTTTTAAAAGAAATGTAACATATAGGCCAAGGGAGGGGCATTAACATAATAATTGGGCGCTTTCCCCCCTTGTTTTAATGAGGTAATTTTGGGACAATAATAAGCAGATTGTTTGTTTCGGCCTACTAGCTAGAATAGGGCTGCTTTTTAGCAGTTTTGAAAAGAGGATTAGTTATGACTAAAGTATCTATATATGGATTAACGTTTGATCAGCTGACAGAATGGCTGAAAGAACGAGAGTATACAAAGTTTCGGGCATCACAGGTATGGGATTGGCTTTATCGGAAGCGTGTAACGGCTTTTGAGGATATGACGGATGTGAAGCAAGAGATCATTCAGCTGCTTTCCGAGCATTTTGTCATTCAAACGCTTACCGAGCATACGAGGCAGGAATCAGCGGACGGAACGAATAAATTTTTGTTCAAGCTGCATGATGGCAATTTAATAGAGACGGTATTGATGAGACATAAATTCGGCTTATCGGTTTGTGTGACGACACAAGTGGGCTGTAATATTGGCTGCAGCTTCTGTGCGAGCGGTCTGCTTGCAAAGAGCCGTGATTTAACGGGCGGAGAGATCGTGGAGCAGATTATGAAGGTACAGCTTCATTTGGATCAGGCGCAGAAGGTCGAGCATGTCAGTCACGTCGTTGTCATGGGCATCGGCGAGCCATTCGATAATTTTGAGAACCTGACAGACTTTATCGGTGTGATCAAGAGCCAGAAGGGGCTTGCGATCGCCGCTAGACATATTACCGTATCAACGAGCGGCTTAGCGAACAAAATCGTGGAGTTCGCCGATTCGGATCTACAGGTAAACCTTGCCGTTTCCTTGCATGCACCGAATGATGAGCTTCGAACGCGAATTATGAAAATAAACCGTGCGATTCCCATTGAGAAATTGATGCAATCCATCGATTATTATTTGGAGAAAACGAATCGGAGAATTACGCTTGAATATATATTGCTGAAGGACGTTAATGACCAAAGAGAGCATGCAATAGAGCTTGCACAGCTTATTGGTCATAGAGGTAACCTCGCTAATGTAAACCTCATTCCCTACAATCCGGTGGATGAGCATAGTCAATACCAACGAACGGATCGCGAAACGGTGCGAGCTTTCTATGATACGCTTAAGAAACAGGGTATCAGCTGCAGCGTTCGCCTTGAGCATGGTACGGATATTGATGCCGCTTGCGGACAGCTGCGGAGCAAACAGATCAAAAAATCCAAAGAGCAGAAATTGGGACAAGAAAGCGCAGCAGCAGCGTCCCTCTAGAAGCGTATCATACCTTTGCAGCTGCTGCTTTTAAAAGATAATCATGTGAATAATATGAGAACACCTTCTAAAAGAGGTGTTCTTTTTATTTGTTTATCCAGCCATTTTTTCTGAATATTTACAATTTCGGATAAGATGGACATACTACGATCATATATTTTTAGATAAGAAGGGTGTATGCATATGAAGAAGAGAATAATGGATGTCATTACAATTATGGTTGGCGCACTTATTTTTGCATTAGCAATCAACTTATTTGTTATTCCGAACGAGTTTGGCGAAGGCGGGGTTACCGGGATAACAATTATTTTATATTATGTTTTCGGATGGGCACCATGGTTAATGAGCTTAATTTTCAACTCCTTCTTGCTCATTGTAGGCTACCGTTTTCTGGATCGACAGACGGTAATTTATACGATCGCAGCGGTGCTTTTCCATTCTTTATTTCTCCATTTAACAGCAAACTGGAGTATTCAATCCGATGAATTAATCGTAAATGCGTTGTTTGGCGGCTTGTTTGGCGGAGCGGGAATTGGGCTCATTATCCGCGTTGGAGGCACGACTGCAGGAACAACGATTTTGGCACGTATTGCGAATAAGTATTTGGACTGGAACATTAGCTATGCCTTGTTGTTTTTTGACTTAATCGTCGCGTTCTCCTCTTATTTCATTATCGGTGCCGAGGCGCTGATGCTTACTATTGTCATGTTATACATCGGTACCAAGGTGATGGACTTCATCATTGAAGGGGTTAATCCGAAAAAAGCGGTCACCATTATATCCAAGGAGCAAGGCAAAATTGCTGAGCAGGTTAATGTGGTGATGGATAGAGGAGTTACTGTTATTTATGGCCGCGGGCACTATACGAAAACACCGCAGGAAATTTTATATATTGTCATTAGCAAGCAGGAACTGAGCCAGTTGAAAAAAATTGTGAAGGCATGCGACAAAAATGCGTTTATTACGATTCATGATGTGCGGGACGTATTTGGCGAAGGATTTATTGATATTTCAAAATGATTACAGCGATTGGTATAAAAAAGAAGGTCGTGGAATTTCGCTTATTTTCGGGATATAGAGTAAAATTAAAACAAGATAGCAGATAGGAGTTGTTTAGATGTCGAAAGACGAAGTAATTTTGACGCAAGAAGGCTTAGAGCAGCTGCAAGCTGAGCTGGATGATCTAAAATATGTGAAGCGCAAGGAATTGGCTGCGCGGATTAAACTCGCGATCAGTTATGGCGACTTAAAGGAAAACAGCGAATATCACTCAGCCAAAAATGATCAGTCCTTCATGGAAACGAGAATTCTTATTTTAGATAAAATGCTGAAGAAGGCTCGCGTGATCGAAGCGAAGACCTTAGACCTATCAAAAGTAAGCATTGGTTTAACCGTCATTTTAAACGATATCGAATTTTCTGAGAAGATCGAGTACAAAATCGTAGGTACTGAGGAAGCAGATGTTGCGGAGAACAAAATTTCCTACGAAAGTCCACTAGGCAAAGAACTGCTTGGTCAGACGGTAGGCAGCATCATTAACGTAAGTGCTCCTATGGGCGTTATTAAATACGAGCTTCTCGAAATCAGAGCATAATTCATTATCCTATAGATCATTTCATCACAGCTAATCCGCCTGAAGCGGGTTAGCTTTTTTTGACGAAAAAGGGCAGAAACGACAGCATCGTTAAAGAACCGATCGATACAAACATATTGCGACAGAAACAGATGAGAAAAGATTAACGGGCATTGGGACTATAGCTTGATGTAAACTAATACTTTGTATGGCAAAGTATTACCATGACAGTTGCAACAAAAAAACATAATCTTTGGAAGCTGTACAAGTTTCCAAAAACCTTTTCTAGGAGGAAAGCCATTATGAACTATCATTTCTTTGTAGGCAACGATAACGGAAACAGTGAGCATGATCTTATCATTGACGGCAAGCTGGTTCAGCAGCCTAATGTAAATTGTACGGTGGACGAGCTTCCATGGAGCGAAGAGCAAACACCAGAGAGCTTTATTAAGAATTTGCAGGATCAGCTGGTTGTAACCATCGATTCGCCATCTGCAAGACCAGGGATGTACTATGTCGGGAAGTTCGCTCTAGAGAGCGGAGAAGTGTTGGACAATCTGCAAATCGGAATCGATCTGAAGAGCGATATGGATTTGCCGGTTATCAATACGCTTGCCCAAATTGCGGCGATGGCTGTTCAGAAGGCGTACGAGGAAGAGAAAAAAATACCTGCACAAATCGATGTGGAAGTAGATATGGCAACGGCGCTTCCGGTTACGCAGCACACGGATGAGACCTCTGCTAAGTTTGAGAAACGATTTACGTCTGGCTTGCACCATGTGACGGTTCATTTGGGCATGCAGCGCGTAGCTGTAAAAATCGTGTTCCCGTTTGCGAAGGTCGTTCCAGAAGCCACTCCGGTTATTTTCACGCTGCAGAAGGATACAGCGGGCGGCTGGAGAGAGGGCGAAATCTTTGGAGATTTCCTTGAGTCTTATGAAGTAGATAAGAAATTCAACGGCAGTTATTTCAAAGACAAACGCATTCTTCATGTGGATATCGGAGACGGCTCTACCGAATATCCGATTACGGAGGGCAATAAGTTTCTGCGTCAATTCGTGCATGGCAGCCATCATGGCGCCGGTTATGCGATTGAAGAAGCGCTGCAGGAGTTTAACCGACTCATTCATTTGGCGGACAGCCCGCGTCAATTTTTCAGCGATGTTATCAAAAATCCTAATCATAAATACCATGCACGTGCGCTTAAGACATTAAGAAGACCGCTTGAGAGCCAGGTTAGACAAATCGTGCAGCATGTCAAAAAACAGCTGACCAAAGCACGCAATGAAATTGATCTGATTTGCGTTTACGGCGGCGGAAGCATTCTTATGCGCTCAGTACTCTATGGACAGCTGAAAGAGCTGTGCACGGAAAGAGAAATGCAGCTGCTGTATATTCCTGCTGAGTACGCAGTGCAGCTGAATGCAATGGGTCTTGATGCATTTGTGCGCGGCAAAATCTATGAGGCATTAAAAAATAAAGCGGTTCAGCCTGCATAAGCTTGATCATTAGGCTGAGGTATAATCTAACGGATTCTGGTAGGTGAGAGGTATGAAGAAAACAAAACTGCCCGGTGAAAATATAAGCTTGAAAACCAAGAAATCAGAGGACCCCTTAATTATGCTTTGGTTGAATTCACAATCGAACCTTATGGATTCTCTTCGTTATTTGGTTGAAAATGAGATCGCCGTAAACGGCGTTCGGAATTTACAAGCTTTTGTTCCGATGGAGAGAAGTCGATTGCAAGGCTCATCGGCCTTGCAGCAAGGCAGCGAAATCAGTGCTCCATTAACAGGGGAGGAACAATTGTCAGCAGCGATCGCTGAAGTTAGCGCTGCTGTCACTGCTCCCATTCCTGACCCAAAAGCTTCTCCGGTTGTAGAGGAAGAAATTGATGATGATGATATTGAAGCATGGAGCTAATGAAAAAATGGTAATGCAGAGAATTACTTAGCCATGTTATATATAACTAAGTAATACAAAGTATTACCGAATAATACAAAACACCACTAAGGGATGTTTAATCATTCCTTGTGGTGTTTTTTTACGTAAAACAGTTCTTTAAGTCTAGTAACCCTAGTGTATAATAGTAATATGTTCCATTTATTTTCATCATATCCGTTTAGTATATAAGACTATATAGAGGTGGGCCGTCCATGCCTTTTTTCTCACGAAGCTCGAATCCAACCGTAGCTAAACCAAAACCAGCTCCTCCAGCGCAAAGCACTGCACCAGCGCAGCCGCAGCAATCACCGGCTGTGAATCCTAGGCAGCTCCTGCAATTGCAGCAGACGGCAGGCAATCAGTCTACGAGTGCACAAGTAGGCGGAGCTGCGACTGCCCCYCAGAAGTCACCTAAAGATGTGCGAAAGGATGAGCTCAAAGCAGATCGTGATGCGCAGGTCACTGTCAAACCACAGCAGCTCTTTGATGGGCTTATTCAGCAAACGAGTCAGCATATACATACGTTCTTAAATAGTGATAAACAAACAGCATCGCTAAGAGCCAGTCTGCAGGCTAAAGCCAAGACGGCGGTAGAAGCGAATATCGATCAGAACGGTGTAGCAGAGGCCCATGAGAAGGCAGATGAAAAGCTTTATGCTGCAGAACATGTAGCTGCAAAAGGCATCGTATCCGATACGTTAAAGAAATATGCGAGCGATACTGTCGTGAGCAAGCTTCCATCGAGCCAAAAGAGCCTGCTGGCGAATAAGTTCATTGAAGGCTATAACAAGACGGAGGCAAGGCCTGAGGTTCCTTTAGCTAAACAAGTGTTAGCTGCGAACGCACAGGCGACGAGGGAGGCAACTGCTGAGGCTGAACGGTTGTCTAATGTATCTCTTGCACAGATTAAAAAAGATGCTGTGGACAAGGTTAAGCAAAGTGCAGCATTTCTCGATAGCAGTGTAGACGTTGGCGATTTGGGTAAGGCAGAAGTGGAAAATCGGCATCAAATGGATAGTACGCTTGTTCAGCCAGCTGTTATTAATACGGTTTATACAAATAAGCTGTATGAACCCATCAAGGAAGCTGTCGTTATGAAGCTCGGCGTAGGACGAGGCGCTTGGCGAAGATCCAAAGAACTTAATGCTTTTCGTCAGAAGATGAAAGATGCTGCGCGAGAGCAGTCGAGAACGGATATTGACAATCAATTGGACACGAATGCACTAACATCGGGCAAAACGCAGCTCGATAAGAAGTTTACCGGCATGATGGCAAAGAAGGAAGCACATGCAACCTCCAAGGGCTCTGTCGATGCAGCTATGACCACTGAGGCAGTCAATATCACGAAAAGAGTGCTGCCTGAAGGGGATATTAAGAAGCTGCTGAAAGAAGCAGCACAAACCTCAGCATATGGCGTAGCACGTACAAACGCTACGGGTGTAAAAGTAAATGAAGCTGCTTTAGTTGGTGCTGAGAAGAAAGCGATTGAACTGCTGAAGAGCAAACAAACCGAAGCGGTGAACGCTGTTCGAAGCATTACGAAAGGCGATAAAAAGGTGCCAGGCTCGAAGCCGGATGCTGCGCAGCTTACGGCACTTGCTGAGAAAACGAAGGAGCAGGTTACGGCGGATGATATAGCCGGCAAAGCCATTAAAAAAACAGTAGAGGCTCCTACGCTAAACAAAGGGCTCTTCGTCATAGGC